>JAIEQN010000117.1 GCA_019747685.1 Gemmataceae bacterium | reverse complement strand
GGCGGCACCTCCAACTCGGGATGCCGTCAGCATCGGGGCCCAAGTGCCCCCCGGCAAGTAAAGTTAGGGCTTCTAAGCCCGGCCCTAGCCGGGGCGATCCGGACTACGTTGCAACGGCGGGCCGAGGTGTACTGGACGGACCGCCGTGACCAGGAGGCCGCCCTCGACAAGTGGCTGGGCTTCTGACCCGGCCGGGCCAGCCGAGCGGGCAGCCTCGACCACCTGCCGGGTGAATCGCCGGACCGACGGCTCCCGCCGGGTGCGGTATAGGTCGATGATGTCGGACAACCTCACCGGCCCGGCGTCAGGGTCGAGCCCCACGTCCTTGCACCACCGCCGTACTCCCGACTCACACAGGCCGAGCCCCAGGGCGGCGGCCAAGCCGACCCGGAGATGGCCCCACCGCCGCTCCTCGGCCGCCAGCGGTAGCCGGGGTAACTTCGGGACTGGCGGGTGGCGGTCCTTCCGCCGGGCACCCCGGACGGCGGCAACGGTTGTGGCGGCGTGGTGGGCGGCCCGGGGGGTCCGGGCCAGGTATCCCCGAAGCACGTTGAGACCGAACCCCCGGCCCTGCTCGACCCGCAGGACCTCGAACACCTCGACCCCGTCCGCCCCGCACTCGACCGGGCCGGCCCACAACGTCAACCGGCCGTCAACCACCGCCAGCCCGCCTACCTGGGGGCCTGGCTCCGGGTCCTCCGGGCCGACGCCCGGGTGATCTTCACGGCCGCCGCCCAGGCGTCGGCCGCCGCCGACTTCGTCCAGAACTTCTCCCGCCCCGGGGCCGCCGGCGGGGCCGACCCCGCCCGGGCGGCCTGACCGGGGCCAACCGTCAATCCGCTTAGGGGGTGCCCGCCGCCCGGACCGACCCGCCCGGAGACGCCGCCGTGACCGTGACCGACGCCACGTCGCTCGAAGAGGCCGCCGGCCGGCTGGCCGGCAACTGGCGGCAGTTCGACAGCTTCGCCTGGCACCGCCGGTCTACCCTGGCCGACCCGGACGCCTGGGCGGTGGTGTACCCGGGCCACCGGAACAGCGGGCTGCTCGCCCGGAGCAACGCCAGCGTCGTCGCCAAAACCCTCGAACCGTTCGCCGCCGGGGCCGACCCGGACGTGGTGGCCGAGACCCACGACCACTGGGCGGCCGGCCGCCTCGACGGGTTCAGCCTCCGGGTGTTCCGGGGCGGGGGGATTACACCGGCGTTCCGGGCCTACCACGAACTGGCCGAGCGGCTGGCCGAGTACCCGGTCCTCGACGAGGGGGACTACGGCCGCCGGGAGTACGCCGCCACCCTGGAGAACATCGCCGACGCCGCCTGGCGGCTGCGGGACCGGTACGCCCTGCCGGGCGGGTGGGCGGGGGCGGTGTACTCGTGGCTCCGGGACCACAACCCGGGGGCGGTCGAGAACCGGGACGACGCCGGCGGCCACCCGGCCGAGGACGACCTGCTGGGGGCGTTCGCCGCCCTCGGCTTCCAGACCAGGAGTACCGAACCGTGACCGAGCCGAAGTTCGACCTCGGGCGGGTGGTGGCCACCCCCGCCGCCCTGGCGGCCATCCGGGAGGCGGGCCAGGCGGCCGGGGACCTGCTCGGCCGGCACCGGGCCGGGGACTGGGGGGACCTAAACGCCGACGACGCCCGGCTCAACGACGACGCCCTGGCCGACGGCGGCCGACTGCTGTCGGCCTACCGGCTACGGACGGGGACCAAGCTGTGGGTCATTACCGAGGCGGTCGGGGACGACGACCGCCGGCCCTCGACCTGCCTGCTCTTGCCCGACGAGTATTGACCGCACCCGACTGGCCCGCCGGAGGACGCCCGTGCTGCCCGACCTGCTGTTCCCCTACCTGCTCGGCTACGAGGACGACGGGGAGTCGATCCGGATGTACGTCGATGGCCCCGCCCCGGAGGTGTCGTTCACCCGGGACCGTGGGGCGAGGACGGCCCTGTTCTACTGGATCACCGGGGCCGACGCCGAGGCCGTCCGGCGGTGGCTGGCCGGGCACCGGGCGTGGCAGGTGCTGCGGGTGCCGCCGCCGTACACCCCGGACCGGGGCGGCCGGGCGGTCCGGGTGGCCGCCGCCTGGGCCGGCGGGGACGACTGCCCGCTCCGCCGGTTCGCCGCCTCCCGGCGGGTGGCGGACGAGGACGACCGGGAGCGGGCATACCGGGAGGTCGGCCGCCTCCTCCAGGACGTGATCGAGAATCCCGTTCGAGCGGGCGAGTACCAAGACCTGCGGCTGCTGGCCGAGGTGCTGCTGACCGCCCCGGCCGGGGCCGAACTCGCCGCCCCCGGCAGGCCTCCTGGTGGTGCGGTGTCGTCCTCCCCCTGACCCGAGGCCCGTGATGCCCCACCCCCCGGCCGACGACCCGGCGGCACAGAGGGACCCGGACCGGGGCCTCCCCCAGACCGACTTCCTCCGGGAGGGGGAGCGGGCGGCCGGGCCGGACCTGTTCCGCCTGGGGGCCAGGGGGTGGTGCGGCGACCCAGCCGCCCGAACGTTCATCTACACCCGGTTCGCCGACCCGGCCGGGACCCGCTGGTTCTGCGAGGCGTGCACGGTCGGGCACGAGCACCTCATCACCCGGCCGGGGGTGCTGGCCGCCCTGTTCGGCCCCGACTTGGGTGCGGTGCTGGCCGAGGCGACGTACCGCCGGCCGGTCTACCGGACCGACCCGGCCACCGGGTTCGTGGCCGTCGGGCCGGGCGGCCCGGAGGTGGTCGGGCACGAGGCCGACATCGACCACATCGAGGTCCGGCGGCGGAGCCGGGGCACCAACCTGTTCGGCCGGGCCGGGCACGTCCGGGGCCGGCACGTCGTCAGGCTGTGGCTGGCGAACCAGGGGTGGGAAGACATGCTCACCGCCGCCCTGCCGCTCGTCGGGGCCGGCCCGGACACGCTGGTCACTTTGCCCGGGCTGGAGTTCACGGCCGAGGACTTTCACGCTTGGCGAACCGGAGGGACGACGTGAGCCACCTGGGCGATTACCTGAGAGCCTGGCGGGAGGGCCTGGGGCTCACCCGGCCGGCCTTCGCCGGCCGGCTGGGATACCGCAACACGACCAAGGGGGTGCGGCGGATCGACCACCTGGAGCGGGGCGGGGACGGCCCGCCCGGCTTCGTCGAGGCCGTCGCCCGGGTCCTGGGCGTCGAGCCGGAAGCGGTCGCCGGCCTGGCCGCCAGGGACCGGGACGAGGCCGACCGGGCGTGGGAGGCGTGGGCCGACGAGCCGGTCCCCGTCGAGGTCGTCGTCCGGGCGGTCCCCGGGCTGTTCGCCCGGCACCCGCTCCCGCCCGGGCTCGACGACCCGGACGAGGTCGTGGCCTACGCCCGGGGCCTGGCCCGGAACTGGCGGAAGGTCGTGGTCGTGGTCCTCTCCCGCCGGCTGTCGGTCACGATCGGGGAGGACGGGGTGGTGCGGGGCCGGAACGTCGCTTCCCCGGACCGGGATGTCCGCCCGGGCGTGCGGGTCGGCCGGCACCGGTTCGTCCTCCCGCCGCTCGGGCCGGCCCCCAACGGCTGTCAAAGTGGCGGGCCGGCGGGTTGATCGGGCGGCCGGGGTCGGGCATACTATCACGGCCGCCGCCCGAGGAGCCGATGGCCACCACCTCGCCCAGCCTGCTGGTCCGCCTCCGGGACCGGGCCGACGCCGACGCCTGGGGGCGGCTGGCCCGGCTGTACACGCCCCTGCTGCTCGACTGGGTCCGCCGCCTGGGCGTCCAGCCGGCCGACGCCGACGACCTGGTCCAGGAGGTCCTCACGACGGTCGCCAAGGAGATGCCGGCGTTCGAGTACGACCCGGCCCGGGGGGCGTTCCGGGGGTGGCTGCGGACGGTGCTGGCCAACCGGGTCCGGCACCACCGGCGGACCCGGGGCCGGGCACCCGACGCCGCCGGCGGGGGCGGGCACGACCGGCTCCTGGCCGACCTGGAGGACGCCGGCGGTGCCCTCTCGGCCGCCTGGGATGTGGAGCACGACCGGCACGTCGCCGGCCGGCTGCTGGCCCTGATCCGGGGCGAGTTCGAGGTGACGACCTGGGAGGCGTTCCGGCTGGCCGCCGTCGAGGGCCGGCCGGCGGCCGAGGTCGCCACCGCCCTCGGGATCACCCCGAATGCGGTCCGGGTCGCCCGGTGCCGGGTCCTGGCCCGGCTCCGGCAGGAGGCCGACGGGCTGACCGGGTGATTATTTGCACTTCCCTGAAATGATCCCCTCTCGCCCGGCACAACTCCGGTATGGCCCTCGGCCCGACCGGTCGTGGCCGGGAACGGGTGCCCGACGTGACCGAACCGGGTGACAACACCGCCGCCCACCCGCCGGCCGACCGGCTGGCGGCCTACGCCCTCGGCCGGCTCCCGCCCGACCAGGCGGCCCGGGTCGAAACCCACCTGGGGGCGTGCGAGGACTGCACCCGGGCCGCCGAGCAGGCCCAGGCCGCCGACCCGCTGCTCGAAGCCGTCCGCACCCTGCCGCTGTCGTCCGCACGCCCCGCCGACCCGCACGCCCCGCCGCCCGAACTGGCCGGCCACCCCCGCTACCGGCTCGACCGGCTCCTCGGCCGGGGCGGGATGGGGGAGGTGTGGCGGGCCACCCACCTGCTGATGAACCGGCCGGTGGCGGTCAAGCTGGTCCACCGAGACCTCGCCGGGAGCCCGGCCGCCGCCGCCCGGTTCCGCCGGGAGGTCGAGGCCGCCGCACAACTCGACCATTCGCACGTCGTCCGCACCTTCGACGCCGACGAGGCCGGCGGCCGGCTCCTCCTGGTGATGGAGTTGGTCGAGGGGCCGGACCTGGCCCGGGTGGTAGCCGACCGGGGGCCGCTGCCGGTCGAGGAAGCGGTCGGGTATGCCCGGCAGGCCCTCCTGGGCCTCCAGCACGCCCACGAGCAGGGGCTGGTCCACCGGGACGTGAAGCCGCAGAACTTGCTGCTCGGCCCCGGCCAAGTCGTCAAGGTCGGCGACTTCGGGCTGGCCTCGGTTCTGGATGTCGAGGACGCAGCGGGCGGGGCCGGGGCCGCCGGCTCGACCGCCCCGGGCGAGTCGCTCACCCGGGCCGGGCAGGGGTGCGGGACGCCGGACTACATCGCCCCCGAGCAGGTCCGGGACGCCAAGTCGGCCGACGCCCGGGCCGACCTGTATGCCCTCGGCGGAACGTTGTACCACTTGTTGGCCGGCCGCCCCCCGTTCGCCGGCGGGTCCGGGTTCTCGAAAATCGCCGCCCACCTGGAGCGGACCCCGCCGCCGATCACCGACCTTCGCCCGGACCTCCCGCCCGCCCTGGTCCGGGTGCTCGAACGGCTCCTTGCCAAGGACCCGGCCGACCGGTTTACCTCCGCCGGGGAGGCCGCCGACGCCCTGGCCGACGCCCTCGCAGTACCGAACCCGCCGCCGGCCCGGACGTGGACCCGCCGCCGGGTGCTGGCGGCCGGGGCCGCCGGGGTCGGGGCGGTGGCCACCGGCGGGTGGCTTCTGTTCGGCCGCCGGGAAGTCCCCCGGGCCACCATCCTCCAGGAGTTCCGGGGCCACGCCGGGGCGGCCGGGCACGTCGCCCTGTCGCCGGACGAGCGGCTCGTCCTCTCGACCGGGGAGGACCGGACGGCCCGGGTGTGGGACCTGGCCTCCGGCCGGCCGGTGACGACCCTCACCGGGCACACCGCCCTGGTCAGCCGGGGCGGGTTCCTTCCGGACGGCCGGCGGGCGGTCACGGCCAGCTTCGACCGGACGCTGCGGCTGTGGGACCTCGGGACCGGCGGGACGGTCATGGAGTACCTCGGGGCCGGGGAGGTCGTCACCACTCTCGCCGTGTCCCCGGACGGCCGGCGGCTGATGGGCGGCGGGCCGGCGGTGGTCGAGTGGGAGGTCGAGACCGGGGCGGCTGTCCGCCGGCGGCCGGTCGGGGCGGTCGGGGCGTCGTGGGTCGGGTACTCGCCGGGCGGCCGGTGGGCGGTGGCGGCCGGGCCGGAGCGGGTCGTCCACGTCTGGGAGGCCGACGGGGACGGGGAGGTGGCCCGGCTCGGCCCCCACCCGCACGGGGTCGAGGTGGTGGCGTTCTCCCAGGACGGGAGGCGGCTGGTCGCCGGCGGGGTCGGGCCGACGGCCATCGTCTGGGACGTACCCTCGAAGGCCGAGGTCGCCCGGTACGACCTGCCGGCCCGCCTGTACCGGGCGATCCCGGCCGGGGGCGGGTTCCAGTTCGTGCTGAACGACGATCAAGCCCGGCTCATCCTGTACGACCCCCAGGCCGGCCGGGTCTTGGCCCACGCCGACGGCCCGGGCGGGGTGCTGTGGGGGTGCGAACTCACCAGGGACCGCCGGCGGATGGTGACGGGGGGCATCGACGGGGTGGTCCGGGTGTGGGAGCTACCGGGCTGAACCCGGAAAAAATCCCCGGCCGGTGAAATGACCGGCCCCTCCGCCGCACAAGGTTAACGTCCGGACCCCGATCCCCCAGCCCGCCGGGAGCCGCCATGCGTCGCCTGCTCGCCGCCGTCCCCGCCGCCTCGCTCCTGTTGGGGTGCGTCCTGCTGGCCGCCCCGCCGGCCGACCCCAAGCCCCCGGCCGGGGAGCGGGTGGTCGCCGAGGGGGCCGGGCGGACGGCCGAGGAGGCGACCAAGGACGCCCTCCGGAACGCCGTCCGGCAGGTGGTCGGTGCCGTCGTGGACGCCGAGACGGTGGTGAAGAACGACGAGGTCATCACCGACCAGGTGCTGACCTACAGCGACGGGCTGGTCAACACGTACACCGAGTTGAGCCGGAAGGAGGAGAAGGGGCTGGTCCGGGTGCGGATCGACGCCCGGGTGGAGCGGCGGGCCGTCGTCAAGAAGCTGGAGGCCGCCAAGGTAACGGTCAAGGCGGTGGACGGGGCCGGGCTGTTCGCCGGGGTGGTGACGGAGATCGACGCCGAGAAGGATGCGGCCGCCGTGGTCGAGAAGGCCCTGGCCGGGTTCCCGCTGAACTGCCTGACGGCGTCGGTCGAGGGGAAGCCGGAGGTGGTGGCCCGGAAGGACGACCAGGCCACCGTCCGATTGAAGGTCAAGTACGAGGCCGACCCGAAGGCGTATGACGCCTTCGCCACCCGGCTGCGGGAGTCGCTGGACAAGGTCGCCCGGGCCAAGGGCGAGTTCTCGCTCCGGGCCAAGGTCGGGCGGGACGGGGACTTCGCCGGGTTCGTGCCGCAGCCGGACCGGTGGATCGCCCGAGACATCCCGCCGGGCACGTTCATCTTGGCGGTCAACACCCAGCGGACGAAGGCCGCCGACCGAACGGAGTGGCGGTACTACGTCCTCGACCTGCCGGTCCGTCGGGCGGTGGCGGCGATCGGCACCTGCGTACTGACTAACAAGATCAGTCTTCTGGATTCGGACGAGGAAACCGTGGCCGTGGACCGCTCCCCGGCCGCCGTAGCGATCTCGCTCCAGCACGGCTGCCGGGCGAACCTCGTCCACGCCATGACACACCCGAGCCGGCACTACGGCATCTGGCCCGGGCCGAGCGGGCTGCGGAACCAGAACCCGCTACCGGAACCCGGTCTGAACCAGCACCTGCTTGACCTCACCGACCACCCCAAGGACGGCGAGCGGCTGTTCGCCGTCGCCCCGGTGATGTTCACGGACGACATCCGGGCCGACGACAAGCCGATGTACGTCCCGTCCCTCATCCAGACCCGGGACATCACCCTGTCGCTGGACGAACTTCGGCGGCTGCACACCGCCACCTGCGAACTCGCCTTCGACGGCGACCTGCCGCCGAAGCCCGACGACCGGAAGCAGAAGTAGGCCCGGACCCACAACCCCATCACGCCCAGGAGAGCCCATGACCCGCCGCCTGCTGCTCACGTTGGTCGCCGTGTCCGTCACGGCCGCCGCCTTCGCCCGGGACGACGACGAGGACGCCCAGATCGCCAAGGAGTTGTCGAAGATCGCCCGGCAGGGCCGGGGGCCGCACGAGATTCAGAAGGACAAGAAGGGCCGCATCGTTTCGGGCATGTTCGTCGGTCAGGCCCGGATCAGCACCGCCCTCGGGAAATCGAAGGGGCTGGACACGGCCCAGGAGAAGGCCGCCCTCGACGCCAAGGCGGTGTTCGTCCGGTGGCTGAAGGAGGACGTGAAGGTGTACACGTCGAGCGACGAGGAGGAGGTCATCCTGCTGGCCGGCAAGGAGGGGGACGGCGACGAGGGGCCGGTGGAGGGGGCGGTGGCGGTCGAGCGAACGAGCAAGAAGATGGAGTCGATGGCCGCCGGCATGGTCCGGGGGCTCGAACTCCTCCACAAGGAGGTCGATGCGGAGAACAAGACCCTCTTCCTGCTGTACGGCTGGGACGCCGAGGCGGCCGCCGGGGTGGACGCCATCCGGAAGGGGCAGGAGGGGGGCAAGGCCCCGGCCGGCGGCGGCAAGGACGGGAAGCCGGCTGGCGAGGGTAAGCCGGCGAACAAGGACAAGGCCCTCAAGGACGAGAAGTCGAGCAACACCCGGGCGGCCAAGAAGTACCTCCGCCCGTAACCCCCGCCGTGGAGGATGCCGTGCCCGTGGCGGTTTGCCTGCTCGTACTGGCCGCCCTCCCCGCCGTCGGCACCCCGGTCGATCTGGGCGGCCCCCGCCAGGCCCGGGCGGTGGTGGCCGAGCGGGACGGGCGGTACGTCGTGACCGTCCGGATGCGAGCGGTCCGGGCCTTCGACCCGGCCACGAACGCCCGGCTGAACCGGGAGAAGGCCCGGGGGTACGCCCTCCGGGCCTTGGTCCGGGTCGTCGCCGGGCGGGCCGACGGCCGGCTCACGGTCCGCCGGGCCGAGGTGGTCGCCGCCGGCCCCGACGGGCGGCAGTACGCCCTGACCCTGTCCGTCGCCAAGGACAACGTGTCGGCCCCCGAGGAGGACCCATGACCGCCCTGATCGTCGGACTGGCGGCCTTCGGGCCGGCCGACCCACCCCCGGCCGGGACGTTCTCGGCCGTCGAGATCGAGAAGCGGTTCGAGCCGTACCTGACGGCCGACCGACTGCTGATGGAGGTCGCCGGGGCGAAGGCGGTCCGCCTGCCCGACGGCCGGACGGTCCTCCTGGCGGTCGCCTCGACGGCGGCCAAGGACGGCTCGGCGGCCGACCGGCTGCGGGCCGAGAAGGTCTGCCGGACCAAGGCCCTGGCCGCCGTGGTGGCCGAGAAGGAGGGGGTCCGGGTGTGGCGGGCCGAGCGGCTGGAGGAGCGGACCGTCGTCACCCAGGAGGCCGGCGGGACGGAGTCCGCCCGGTCGGTGTCCGACCTGCTCCAAGTCACCACCGCCCAAGTCCAGGGCGTGGCCAAGGACATGCCGGTGGTCGGCCGGTGGCGGTCGAAGGACGGGGCGGTGATCTACCTGGCCCTGGGGGTGATCCTCGACAAGAATGGTGAGTACGTACCGGCCACCGACCCGTGACCGGGCGGTCGGCCGCTCGACCCGCCCACCCGGTTGGAGTTCGCCCCCCATGTCGGTCCTCCGCAGCCTGTCCCTCCTGGCCGTCCGCCACCTCGCCGATAAGGCCGGGGCGGCGGCCGGGGTCGGGGGGTTCGGCCAGCCCCTCGTCCGGTTCCTCCACGACCACCTCACCGACCACAGCAAGCGACTCGCCGACGCCCTCGACGCCGCTGTGAAGTCGGCCTGGACCGCCCTGGAGGTGGCCCTGGCCGGGGACACCGTCTGGACCCGGCTGGCCCGGGCCGAGGACGCCGCCCTCCGGGCCGAGGTGCGGGCGTTCCTGGACGCCCACCCGCTCGCCGCCGACGACCCGGCCGGGTGCCTGGCCGAACTCCGGGACGCCCGGGCCAAGGGGCTCCTCTCCGCCGGCCGGCTCGACCCGGCGGCCGTCCGGACCGAGGCCGGGCGGTTCAACCGGCTCACCGACCCGGCCGCCCGGGTGGCCGCCGAGTGGGACCTGCTCGACCAAGCCGCCCAGAACTTGGCCCCGACACACC
>JAIEQN010000123.1 GCA_019747685.1 Gemmataceae bacterium | reverse complement strand
GGACAGGTCCGTCGGATACCGCTTCCTGCTCATGCCCGACAGGCTACGCCGCCAGGCTTATTAGACAAGCTCTCAGTGACGGCAGCGGACGACGCGAAACCCGCCGGGGACGGCCAGGACGGTGTCGGTCCATTCGTGGCCGTCGAATCGGTAGCGGATCTGGACCGCCCGGGCCGTGCGGGCGAGCAGCCGTTCCAGTGCGGCGGTCGGCGGCAGCTCGCCCACGCCGGCGAACTCCGCCGGCCCGCCTTTCTCCCGCACGCCGGTCACGACGGCGGCGGACTCGAGGTCGGCGAACAGGCGGTTCAGCGTCGGCGGGTCGATCAGCCCCTCGACCATGAGCGGCACCTGAGGGCCGTCGGCGAACGTCGGCTGCGTCATTTCTGACCCTCGGCGAACTCGGTCTGATCCAGGGCGGCGGACGGGGCGTGGCACTGGGTGCAGTTCGTCAGCCACGGGTGGGTGGTGCGGGTGCCGGGGCGGGTGACCAGCCCGTGACAGCTCGCGCAGTTCTCCCGCATCCAGGTGTGGTGCGGGACCGTCGGCGGGGCGCCGGGGGACGCCCGCCCGCCGGGGCCGGCCCGGTACACGCCGACGAACGTGGTCTCCGCCGGCACCGGCGACTGCTCGACGTGGCACTGGGTGCAGTTCGTCATCAGCGGGTGGCTCATCCTCGACGCCACCCGGTCGCCGACCTTCAGCCCCTCGCCGTGGCACGCCAGGCACGAGGCGGTGGACTGCGAGTCGACCGGGTGGGGGATGGTCGGCGGGGCACCGTCGTAGGCCCGGTTCTTCGCCCGGTCGGCCAGGGCGGCCCGCTTCATCTCCTCGGTGCGGACGACCGGGTCGAACGCGCCCGGCTGGTCGTACCTCAACCCCGCGAGGGTCCGGTTCCGCCCGGCGTCGGGGCGGAGGTTCGCCGTCGGCAGGTCGGCGTACCCGACGGCCGCCGGCACCGAGCGGTGGTCCGCGTGGGATGGCGGGGCGGGGCGTTCCGGACGGGGCGGCTCGCGTAGGCCGGTCAGGAGGCCGAACAGGGCGGTGCCGACGGCCACCGCCGCCAGCAGGGTGGCGAACCGCTGCAACCTGTGGGGCAACAGATCGGCCGCCGTGTGCGGGTGGTCCGGCGGCGGGGTTTCGCTCATGGCACACCTCCGGGTCAGGCGGACACCTTGACCAGCCGCACGGCACACTTCTTGTAATCCGGCTCCTTGCTGAACGGGCAGTGGGCGTCCAGCGTCAACCGGTTGATCGGCTTCGTCTCGTCGAAGAACGGGACGAACACGTGCCCCTTCGGGCACCGCCCGCGGCCGTCGATCCAGGCCGTCAGCTCGAGCGACCCGCGGCGGGTTTCGAGCCGCACCTTGTCCCCGGTCTTCAACCCCAGGGCCGCCGCGTCCTCCCGGCTGACCTCGACGTAGGCGGCCGGCACGGCCCGCTTCAGTTGGGGCACCCGCCGGGTCATGGTGCCGGTGTGCCAGTGCTCGAGCACCCGGCCGGTGTCCAGCCACAGCGGGTACTCCTTGTCCGGCACCTCCGGCGGGGGCACGTACGGGCGGAACCAGATGAACGCCTTGTCGTCGCCGGCCACCGAGTGGTAGAACTGCACCCCCTTACCCTTCGCCACATACGGGTCGAACTCTTCGAGGAAGCGGTAGCGGGTCTCCTTCCAGGTGCCGTCCGGCTGCTTCACCACCGGCCACCGCAGCCCGCGGGCCTTCGTCAGCTCCCGGTACGGTGCCACGTCCTTGTGCTTGATCTGCGTGAACGGCCGGTACTCCTCGTACAGCTTCTCGTCCACGTTCACCGTGCCGTAGTAGCTCTCCCACCGCCACACCGGCACCTCCCGGCCGTTGCCGTCGGTGATGTGGAACAGGAACCGGCCGTCCTTGTCCTTCATCCCGGGGTGGCCGAGGTCGAACAGCTTGCGGGCGACGGCGATCGTCTGCCAGCAGTCGTCGCGGGCCTCGCCGGGCGGGTTCACCATCTTGAACCACTGCTGCGTCCGCCGCTCGGAGTTGCCGTACACGCCGTTCTTCTCCACCCACATGGCCGACGGCAGCACCAGGTCGGCCAGCTCGGTGGTGGCCGTCGGGTACACGTCGGACACGATGAGGAACTTGTCGGCGGGCTTCTTCTCGAACAGCTTCGGCAGGTTCGGGAGCGACTGGCCGGGGTTCGTCACCTGCACCCAGAGGGTGTCGATGTCGCCGCCCCGGTCGGCCGGGGTGCAGAACTTCTCCCACATCTGGACGGTGTGGTAGCCGACCTTCGGATTGATGCGGCCGGGCGGCAGGTTCCACAGCGCCTCGGCCTTCGCCGCCTGGTCCGGCTTGTCCACGCGGAGGTCGCCCGGCAGGGCGTGGGAGAGGGTGCCCACCTCCCGCACCGTGCCGCACGCCGACGGCTGGCCGGTGAGCGACTGCGGGCCGTCGCCGGGCCGCCCCCAGTGCCCGCTCAAGAGGTGGATGGCGTGGACGAGGTTGTTGATGGCCGTGCCCTGCGTGTGCTGGTTCATCCCCATGCACCACAGGCTGGAGATCCGCTTCGACCGGTCGGCGAACAGGCTGCCGAGCAGTCGCAACTGCTCGACCGACAGGCCGCTCGTCTTGGACACCGCCTCGGGCGTGTACTCGGCCACGAACTGCTTGTACTCGTCGAACGAGCACGGCTCGCCCATCAGCGTCTGCGGATCACCGGGCCGCTTCCACGGCTTGCGGAAGGTGCAGTGCTTCGCCACGAAGTCGGTCGCCACCGCGTCCGCGGCGATCACCTGCTGGGCGATGCAGTTGGCGATGGCGAGGTCGGACTGGGGCTGGAAGACGAAGACGTGGTCGGCCCGCTCGCTGGTCCGGGTGAGGCGGGTGGTCAGGTCGATCAGGGTGACCTTGTCGCCCCTCAGCTTGCGGTCGATGAACCGGCTGAACAGCACGGGGTGCATCTCGGCGAAGTTGTTCCCCCACAGGATCAGCACGTCGCAGTGGTCGAGGTCGTCGTAGCAGTTGTACGGCTCGTCCACGCCGTAGGTGCTGATGTACCCGGTGACCGCCGACGCCATGCACAGCCGGGCGTTCGGGTCGATGTGGTTGTTCCCCAGCCCGCCCTTGATGAACTTGTTCGCCGCGTACCCCTCGGACACGGTCCACTGCCCGGACCCGTAGAACGCGAACTTCGCCGGGGCCGCCTGAATCCGCCCGGCGATCGTCTCGATCGCCTCGTCCCAGGTGATCGGCTCGAGCCGGCCGTTGCGACGGAGCATCGGCCGGGTCAGCCGGTCCGGGCCGTACAGGATGTGGCCGACGTGATACCCCTTCACGCACAGCAGCCCCTTGTTCACCTCGGCCCGGCGGTCGCCGCTGACGGCCACGACCCGGCCGTCCTTGACGCCGACCTGGACGTGGCAGCCGGTGCCGCAGAACCGGCACGGGGCCTTGTCCCACGTCACGCCCGGCAGGACGGGGAGTTCCATCCCGCCGGGCGGTGTCGGCGGCTGGGCCGCGGCCCGCGACCCGATCACGGCGGACGCCGCGGACAGGGCCGCGGTCCGGACGAACTGGCGGCGGGTCGCCTCAAGCGTCGGCACGAGTCACCTCCGGGTCCGCGCCGTCCCAGTGGACGAACACCACCTCGACGCCGGCCACCCCGGGCAGCCGCCGCAGCCAGTCCGCCCACCACTCGCTCCCCGCGGCGTCGGCGGCCTCCAGCGCCACCGACAGCCAACCGGCGGTCGCCTCGCCCACCGTGAAGGCCGGCACGGCGCCCACCGCGCCGGGGACGCCGTCGCCCCCGGCCGGGTCGAGCGCGACGACTAACCCGCTCGTCATCACGGCAGGCACCTCGGGGACGGTGGTAGTGGCATGGGGTTTCCTTAACGCAGCCCGTGTGCCGGATCAGCCCCGCGCGGCGGTGTACGGCCGGGTCACAGGAGAACGCCCCGAAATGCCGTGGTTTTCGTCTTTCCCGCCGGCCCGCCGTCGGCACCGGTCGCGCCTCGCGGCCCTGGCATGTGCGGGGCTGGCACAGGTGCTGTCCGGCTGTGTGTCGGAGTCGCACACGCCGCCCGCACCGCCCGGGGACCCGACCGTGAGCGTGGCCGGGGTGGAGGTGGTCCGCAAACCGGCCGGCCCCCCGGTGGTGCCGACCGGCACGGTGGACGAGAAGGGGCGGCCGGTGACCATCGCCTGCGCCACCTGCCACGCCACCAAGCCGGCGAACCCGGACGCCCGCGTCGGCCGCCCGCTGGTGATGTTCCACCAAGGGCTGGGCGGCCAGCACGGGAACCTGTCGTGCGCGTCCTGCCACAACCCGGCGGACGGGTACGCCAGCCTACGGCTCGCGGACGGCAAGGGGGTGCCGTACACGGACGTGATGACGCTCTGCGCCCAATGCCACGGGCCGCAGTACCGCGACTACCAGCACGGGGCCCACGGCGGGATGACCGGCCACTGGGACCTGACGAAGGGCGGCCGGGCCCGCAACAACTGCGTGGACTGCCACGCCCCCCACGCCCCGAAGTATCCGACGGTGTTCCCGGCCTTCGGCCCGAACGACCGGTTCCAGACCGGAGGCGGTCATGAGTGAGTCGAAGAAGGTGTCCCTGCCGGTTCTCGGCGAGGTCGACCGCCGGACGGCGGTGAAGGCCGGGGCCGCGACCCTCGGGCTGGCCGCGTGGGCGGCGGCCATCAAGCCGTGGTTCGAGTGGACCGCGGAGCTGAACACCGACGAGTTCTTGCAGAAGCACTACCGCGAGCTGTCGCCCGAGCAGCTCCAGGCGATCCTCAACCGGCTCACCGACGATGCCCGCAAGGAGACCGGCAAGGCGGTGACGGTGAAGGACCACAAGCCGCTCCCCGGGGTGTCGTTCGCCTACGCCCTGAACCTGAGCATCTGCATCGGCTGCCGCAAGTGTGCGGAGGCGTGCCACGTCGAGAACAACCACGACCGCCCCAGCCACCAGAGCTACATCCGGGTGTTCGAGATGCAGAAGGGCGGGATCGACTTCGAGAAGGGGGACGCCACCTACTCGCACCCGGTGCCGGCGAAGGACAAGTACTACATGCCTGTCCAGTGCCAGCAGTGCGAGAACCCGCCGTGCGTGACGGCCTGCCCGATCGAGGCCACCTGGCAGGAGTCCGACGGGATCGTGGTGGTGGATTACTACTGGTGCATCGGCTGCCGGTACTGCGAGGCCGCCTGCCCGTACCACGCCCGCCGGTTCAACTGGGAGAAGCCGCAGGTACCCGCCGCCGAGGTGAACCCGAACCAGAGCTACCTGTCGAACCGCGTCCGCCCGCAGGGGGTAATGGAGAAGTGTACCTTCTGCCTGCACCGGACCCGCGAGGGGCGGCTGCCGGCGTGCCTGGAGGCGTGCCCCACGGGCGCCCGGGTGTTCGGCAACGTGCTCGACCCGGACAGCGAGATCCGCTGGGTGCTGGAGAACAAGCGGGTGTTCGTGCTGAAGGAGGAACTCGGCACCAAGCCCCGCTTCTACTACTTCTTCGACAAGTGACCGGTGCCGCCATGCACTACGCCGGGGTCACCACCTACTACCGCTTCCTCCGCCGGTCGCTGCACGTGGCCACCGACGGCGGGTGGCTGTTCTACGCCTGGATGCTGGTGCTCACCGCCGTCGCCCTGGTCGGGGCGAACGCCTGGGCGGTGCAGGTGCGGGACGGGATGGTCCGCACCAACATGACCGACCACGTGAGCTGGGGGCTGTACATCGCCAACTTCACGTTCTGCGTCGGGCTGGCCGCCGGCGGGGTGATGATGGTCATCCCGGCCTACCTGTACCACGACCACGACATGCACGAGGTGGTGATCGTCGGCGAGGTGCTGGCCATCGCCGCCATCGTGATGAGTACGCTCAGCGTGGTGGTGGACCTCGGCCGACCGGACCGGTTCTGGCACCTGATCCCGGTGATCGGCAAGTTCAACTGGCCGGTGTCGATGCTCACCTGGGACATCATCGTCCTGAACGGCTACCTGTTCATCAACCTGCACGTGGTCGGCTACCTGTTGTACACCCGGTTCCGCGGCCGCACGCCGGACCCGCGGTGGTACGTGCCGTTCGTGCTCCTGTCCATCGTGTGGGCGATCAGCATCCACACGGTGACGGCGTTCCTGTACTGCGGGCTGGGCGGCCGGCCGTTCTGGAACACCGCCCTGCTCGCCCCGCGGTTCCTGGCCAGCGCGTTCGTCTCCGGCCCGGCGTTCATCCTGCTCGTGCTGCGGGTGGTCCGGGTCGGCACCGACCTGCCGGTCAACCCCGGGCCGTCCCGACTCTTGGTGCAGATCATCCGGGTGGCCGCGGTCGTCAACCTGCTCATGCTGGCGTCGGAACTGTTCACCCTCTTCTACGCCGGCGGCTCGCACCTGGCGTCCGCCCGCTACCTGTTCTTCGGCGACCACGGGAAGCACGGGCTGGTGCCGTGGATCTGGTCCGCCATCGCGTTGAACCTGATCGGCACCGGGCTGTTCTTCACCCCGGCCGCCCTGGAGCGGGGCTGGGTCCGGCCGGTCGCCTGTGCGTGCGTGATAGTTGGCATCTGGATCGAGAAGGGGATGGGCCTGATCATCCCCGGGTTCATCCCGTCTACGCTGCACGAGGTGGTCGAGTACGCCCCGAGCCTGACCGAGTGGAAGGTGACGGCCGGCATCTGGGCATTCGGCCTGCTGCTGCTCACGGCCATGCTGAAAGTGACCGTGGCCGTGTTCACGAACCAGATGGCCGAACCGGTCGAAGCCGCCGGCCCGGGGCCTACCACCGGTAGCTGACCTGGAGGAAGTAGAAGCTGGCGTTCGCCGCCGCGTTCGGGCCGGCGGTGTTCTGCAGGAACTCGCCGCCCCACAGGTACGAGTAGCCGGTTAGTACGTCCAGGTGCTTGGACAGGTGGAAGTTGAGCACCACGTCGACCTCCTCGCCGACGTGCGACCCGGCCCGCCCGGTCGGGTCGCGGCGGACGGCGATCCCGGCCGCGTTGTACAGGGCGTCGCGGTCGTCCGCCAGCCAGAAGCTGTGGAACTGGACCCACGTCGTCAGCCACTTCGCCGGGTACAGGTACAGGTGGAAGTTCAGGTCGTGAATGTTCTGCCGACCGACCTGGTCGATCCACCCCAGGTAGTAGTGGCCGAACGCGAAGAGCTGGTTGAACGTGTGGGCGGTGCCGACGTTCTCCCCGCCGCCGCTGGCGAAGTCGTAGTACGCCCAGAACGTCGGCGTGAGGGGGGCGTCCTTCCAGTTGTAGCCGGCCCCGGCGGTGGCCATCCCCGCGACCACGTTCCGGCCGTTCTGCGAGCCGAGCTGCGTGGCCGCCTCGACATCGAACAGGAAGTCGCCCTCGGCCCCGGCGTACCGCCCGCCGATCGTGTGCCGGGTGAAGTTCCCCCGCGGGATGCCGAGCTGCGTTACCCGGTTGGTGTCGTCCAGCATCAGGTAGTAGGCGTCGACCGCCTGCCCCTTCTTCGGCCGGTACGTCGCCCACGCCCCGGCGAAGTTCCTGTTGTTGTCGACCGAGTCCAGCTGGTCGACGGCTGGGACGACCGGCTGGACCCAGAACACGTCGAAGTCCAACTTCTCCGTCTGGCGGAACCCGCGGAACCCCTGGAAGGTCCGTCGGGTGTTGGCCCATTCGAGCGGGGAGATGAGCCGCTGCGAGCCGAACAGGAGTTCTTGTCGGCCGGCCCGGAGGTACGCCGGCTGCCCGTCGAGGTCGGACAGCTTCAGATCGACGAACAGGTTCAGGAAGTCGGCGTCGTTCCGGTCGATCGGCAGCGGGGTTAGGGCCTGGGGCGACGACCACGCCCCGATGAACTCGGCGTAGACGCGGAGGTCGTCCCGGTACCAGAGGTCGCCGTAGGCCCGGACCCGGGCGAGGTCGTAGTCGTTGTCCCGCTGGGTGAGCCGGTTGTTGTAGTTGTTCTCGTACCGGGTGCGGGCGTCGCCGCCGGTGACGAACAGCCAGTCGCCGCAGCGGACCCGCTTGAGCGGGTCAAAGAAGTCGTGTTCGGCGTTCTTCGGGTCGTCCAGGTAGGCGAAGTTGTCCACGTCGAAGAACGACGGCTGGATCAGCCCGAACCGCGGGTACGGGTACTTGGGCGGCCCCTTCAGCTCCTCGCCCCGGAGGCAGTCGAGGGCGGAGTAATAACCCGGGCCGGCCGGCGGCACCGAGAAGTTGCCGATCCGCGGGAACGGCCGGACGCGGGGGACCTTCTTCCAGTAGAATTCCGACCCGTCTGCCGGCGGGTCGGCGGCCGTGGCCGGGGGGGCCGGACCGGTCACCGCCGGCCCGGCGGGGTTGGGGTCCGGACCGGCAGGCGGCGGCTGGGCAACGGCCGTGTTCCACACGAGCGCGGAGGCAACGACCGCGAGGAGGCGGCGGGTGGGGGGCGACATCCTTGTCACTCCACGGCGGGGGATGAACCGACACCTCGGTACTCGGCTCCCACCGATCAAACTCGGGCGATTCGATCCGAGAAGAGAGGTGATCCGCAGACCCGGGGCCGGCCCAACCGGCGCAGCCCGCACCCCCCGCCGGGGGCGGGTTAGTTCCAGTACGCCGGCAGGCCGGGTTTCGTCTGCCGGAGGATTTCCCGCACTGCCCACCGGTCGTCGGCCGAGAGTTGCTCGAACTCCTTCGAACGGTCCTTGCTGGTGAGTACTTCCCACAACCGCAGGTAGATCCGCTCCTTCGCCTCGGGCGGCAGCCCGTCGAACTGCCGGGAGTAGATGAGGTAGCTGAGCGGGTACCGAAACATCCGGGTCTTCAGGTCGAACTCCCTCAACGATCGGTTCCTAAAGTCGAATGGCCCGCGGGCGGCAAACTCCTGGGCGAAGGTGGACGTGCCCGCCACCGGCTCGGTCAGCTTCACTTCGTCGCAGAAGAGGAGGTACTGGACCACCGGCTCGCACGCCCACTGGATGCGCTTGGTGGTGGTTTCCCCCCGGGTGCCGGGCGGGTCGCCGAATGCCTTGTTCAGCTCCGCCTGCTCGTGCAGCGCCTGGCCGGTGAGGAAGTTCGCCCGGGTCAGCCGGTTCTGGGCCTCCCCCTGGTGTTCGAGCACCATCAAGGCGACGAGGTCGCTGTGCGGGGTGGGGTAGTTGGCCGTCGTGAAGTACGGTTTGAGGTCCGTCACGTTCTCGCCCGGGGGCTGGTTGTCGGCGTCCGCCCACGACCACCCGCCGACGATCTGGTTCCCCTGGTGGGTTTGTTTCCCGCTGGTGCCGGTGACGTACCACCCGCCCCAGCGGTCCTCGAACGGAGTGGAGTGATCGACCGACTTGCTCCCGCGGGAGAGGACCAGCTCGCCCCGGCGGTCCGCCGCCACCGACCGCACAAGGTGGCCGGGGAAGCCCTGGTTGCGGGACGACCCGTGGCAGATCAGGCAGCTCTCGGTCTGGCGGGCGAACCGGAGCGGCTCGGCCGGGTCCTGTTCGAGGGTGTAGAAGACGGTGCCCAGGTTCGGGTCGGCCGCCGTCACCTCGATCACGTCCCCGCCGCGGCAGTACCCGACCGTCAGGTCGTCGCAGAAGTAGATGGCACGCGGCGTCTTCGGCCCGATCCGGCTCCGCTGAAGGCTCGTCTTCGAGAACACCAGTACCTGCGACGACTCGGGCACGGCGAACGCCTTGAGCACCGCCTTCAAATACCCGAACTCGCCGTCCGGCTGGAGGGCGGTCGTCTTCGCCTTCAGCTCGGCTTGCAGTCTGGTGACGGCGTTGTCCGCCTCGGCGGTGGCGTAGCGGATGGGCGGGGCGTCGAGGTCGGCGGCGGATACGGGGACGGCGGCCGCCAGCAGGACGACGGCCGCCGGGAGACGGGTGCGCATGGGAAAGGTTCCGGAGGCTAGTAGTTCATTGCACCTGATCTGGGGCGTTCCTATCGTGTCTCCTGACCCCGGTCAGGAGGACGGCGATGCCCC
>JAIEQN010000705.1 GCA_019747685.1 Gemmataceae bacterium | reverse complement strand
CCCCGGCGGCCGGCAGGTACGGCCGCCACCGGACCGGGGCGGCCGGGTGGCCGGCCGGGGGACGCGCCCCGGGCTCGTCGTCGGCCCCGTGGATGACGTACACGTCGATGTCGCCGCTGCCGTCGAGCAGGGCCTCGACCACCCCGCCGACCGCCCGCCGCCGCCACCGCGGCCGGTGGGTCTTGCCGACGAACAGCTTGGTGACGTTCCGGGACCGGGCGTACTCCAGGACGGCCGCCGCCACGTCCTCCCCGCCCAGGGTGACGACCTCGGCCCCCAGCCGCTCGGCCAGCCGGAGGTGGGCGGCGATCCGCTCCCGGGCGGCCGGGTCCCCGGCCCCCGGCCGCTCGACCGCCACCGCCAGCCACGGGGCGTCCAGGGCCGCCGCCATCCGCCGGGCGGTCCGGATCACCCGGGCGGTGGTCGGGCTGGGGCCGGCGCACACCAGCAGCCGGTCGGCGGTCGCCCACGGGGCCTCGGCCGCCCGCAGCCGGCGGGCCGTCTCCACCTCGGTATGCACCCGCTCGGCCGCCCGGCGGAGGGAGAGTTCCCGCAGGGCGACCAGGTTGCCGGGTTGGAAGAAGTGCTCGGCCGCCCGCCCGGCCTGGTCGGGGCGGTAGACCTTCCCGGACCGGAGCCGGGCCAGGAGGTCGTCCGGGGCGAGGTCGGCCAGCTCCAGCTCGTCGGCCCGGTCGAAGACGCGATCCGGGACCGTTTCCCGGACGGCCACCCCGGTCACCTGGGCGACCACGTCGTTCAGGCTCTCGACGTGCTGGACGTTCAGGGTGGTCCAGACGGTGACACCGGCGGCCAGCAACTCCTCCACGTCCTGCCACCGCTTGGCGTGCCGGCCGCCGGGGGCGTTGGTGTGGGCCAGCTCGTCCACCAGCAGGATGTCCGGCCGGCGGCCCAGGGCGGCGTCCGCGTCGAACTCCCGGAGGGCGACGCCGCGGTGCTCGACGGCCCGCGTCGGAATGGCCTCCAGGCCCTCCAGCAGGGCCTCGGTCTCCGGCCGGCCGTGCGGCTCGACGTACCCGACGACCACGTCCCGGCCGTCGGCCCGTGCCCGCCGGGCGGCCTCCAGCATGGCGAACGTCTTCCCGACCCCGGCGGCGTACCCGAAGAAGATTTTCAGCCGGCCCCGCCGGGACTGGTCGTCCTCGGCCCGGACCCGGGCCAGCAGGTCGTCGGGGTCGGGCCGCTCGCCGGTCATGGTCGAAGCCGAAACGGGGTGGGCGGGGTGGGGCGACGCCCCACCCTACCGGGGGCCTTGCAGGCAGGGCCGGACCAGCGGGTTCGGCGGGTTCGACTTCAGCCACGCGGCCAGCCGCCGCCACCCCTTGCACAGCCAGCCGGACACGAGGGCTTTCATGGCGCCCGTCCTTCCCCGTTGAGGGTATCGAGGTCGCGGTTCAGCCGCAGGACGTTCACCCGGGGCTCGCCGAGCAGCCCGAGCTGCCGGCCCTCGGTGTGCCGGGCGACGAGTTCCCGGACCCGGCCCTCGGGCAGCCCCCGGGCTTTGGCCACCCGCCGCACCTGGGCCTCGGCCGCCGCCGGGCTGACGTGCGGGTCGAGCCCGCTGCCGGAGGCGGTGACGAGGTCGGCCGGGATCGGGCCGATGTCCGGGTCGGCCTTCCTCAGAGCCTCCACCCGCTCGGCCACGGCCCTCGTCAGGTCCGGGTTGGTCGGCCCCAGGTTCGACCCGCCCGACGCGGCGGCGTTGTACGGGACCGGGCTGGTGGCCGACGGCCGGCCCCAGAAGTACCCGGGCCGGGTGAACGGCTGGCCGATCAGGTCCGACCCGACCGCCTGCCCGTCCACCACGATCATCGACCCGCCGGCCTGCCGGGGGAAGGCGGCTCGAGCGATCACGGTCACGACCAGCGGGTACAGCCCGCCGGTGAGGACGGTCAGCACGGCCAGCACCACGACCGACCGGCGGAGTTCGGCGAACACGAGAAGCCTCCTCGGGAATACTTGGCCCGCAGATGACGCAGACTCCGGCGCAGATGGACGCAGATCAGAAATCTTTAGATTGAAACAATCCTGTTTCTCCGATCTGCGTGGTCGCTGCGTCCTCCGATCTGCGTCATCAGCGGGCCAGTCGTTCTCCCTACGCCAACCCCAGCGCCGACAACATGATGTCGATCAGCTTGATCCCGACGAACGGCACCACCAGCCCCCCGACGCCGTACACGAGCAGGTTGTCCCGAAGTAGTTGGGCCGCCCCGACCGGCCGATACCGCACCCCCTTCAGGGCGAGCGGCACCAGGGCCACGATGATTACGGCGTTGAAGATCACCGCCGCCAGGATCGCGCTGGCCGGGGACGCCAGGCCCATGAGGTCGAGCGCCCGCAGCTCCGGGTACGTCGCGGCGAACGCGGCCGGCAGGATGGCGAAGTACTTGGCTACGTCGTTGGAAATCGAGAACGTGGTCAGCGCCCCCCGGGTCATCAGTAGCTGCTTACCGATGTTGACGACCTCGATGAGCTTCGTGGGGTTGCTGTCGAGGTCCACCATGTTCCCGGCCTCCTTCGCCGCCTGGGTGCCGGTGTTCATGGCGACGGCCACGTCCGCCTGGGCCAGGGCCGGGGCGTCGTTCGTCCCGTCCCCGGTCATGGCCACCAGCCGGCCGCCCGTCTGGTACTCCCGGATGAGTGCCAGCTTGGCCTCGGGCGTGGCTTCGGCCAGGTAGTCGTCCACCCCGGCCTCGGCGGCGATGGCGGCGGCCGTCAGCGGGTTGTCGCCG
The DNA here is from genome assembly GCA_019747685.1 of Gemmataceae bacterium. Lineage (GTDB taxonomy): Bacteria > Planctomycetota > Planctomycetia > Gemmatales > Gemmataceae > Urbifossiella. The sequence goes on along the minus strand of JAIEQN010000705.1, from coordinate 7,147 downwards.
GTAATCATGACGGTCCGGATGCCCATCCGCCGGAGTTCCGCGAACCGCTCCTTGATCCCGCCCTTGACCACGTCCTTCAGCTCGATCACGCCCAGTACCGTTGCATCCCGGCTGACCACCAGCGGCGTCCCGCCGGCCCGGGCGATCCCCTCGACCACCGCCCGGACACCGGCCGGGAAGGTGCCGCCGAATCCGTTGACGTGGGCCTCGACCGAGTCGGCCGCCCCCTTGCGGACGACGTGCCCGTCCAGGTCCACCCCGCTCATCCGGGTACGGGCGGTGAACGGCACGAAGCTCGGCTTCACCTGCTCCAGGTCCCGGCCCCGCAGCCCGTACCGGGTCTTGGCCAGGACGACGATGCTCCGCCCTTCCGGCGTCTCGTCGGCCAGGGACGCCAGTTGGGCGGCCTCGGCCAGGTCCCGCTCGGCCACCCCCTCGGCCGGGACGAATCGGTTGGCCTGCCGGTTGCCCAGGGTGATCGTCCCGGTCTTGTCGAGCAGCAGCACGTCCACGTCCCCGGCCGCCTCGACCGCCCGCCCGGACAGGGCGACAACGTTGGCCCGGCTGAGCCGGTTCATCCCGGCGATGCCGATGGCCGACAGCAGCGCCCCGATGGTCGTCGGGGCCAGGCACACCAGCAGCGCCACCAGCACCGTCACCGACACCGCCCGGCCCCGCCCGGACACGTCGGCGCAGTACGCCGAGAACGGCTGGAGCGTGACGACGACCAGCAGGAAGATGAGCGTCAGGGCGGCCAGCAGGATGGCCAGGGCGATCTCGTTCGGCGTCTTCTGCCGCTTCGCCCCCTCGACCATCGCGATCATGCGATCGAGAAAGCTCTGGCCGGGGGTGGCCGTCACCTTGACGACGAGCCAGTCGGAGATGACCCGGGTGCCGCCGGTGACGGCCGACCGGTCCCCGCCGCTCTCCCGGACGACCGGGGCGCTCTCCCCGGTGACGGCACTCTCGTCCACCGACGCCACCCCCTCGACGACCTCGCCGTCGGCCGGGATGACCTCGCCGGCGACCACCCGCACGAGGTCGCCGAGCCGCAGGGCGGACGCCGGCACCGGCTCCGTCCGGCCGTCCACCAGCCGGTTGGCCGTGACCTGCGACCGGGCGGCCCGCAGGGCCGCCGCCTGAGCCTTCCCCTGGCCCTCGGCCAGGGCCTCGGCCAGGTTGGCGAACAGGACCGTCGCCCAGAGCCACCCGGAGACGCCGAGGACGAACCCGGCCGGCTCGTCCCCGCTGCCGTTCAACGCCCGCAGCCCCAGCACCGTCGTCAGGATGCTGCCGAGGTAGACGGCGAACATCACCGGGTTCTTGACCTGCTGGCGGGGGTCGAGCTTGAGGACCGCCGCCCACAGGGCCGGGAGGATCACCCCCGGGCTGAGCCACCCGGGCTTGGCCACACTGGTCGTCACCGCTGATCTCCGCTTCGGTGGCACAGGCCTGCCGGCCTGTGCTGGGTTGCGAACACAGGCCGGGAGGCCTGTGCCACCACGATCAAGAACCCGCCGCCAAGTGTTCCACCACCGGCCCGAGGGCCAGGGCCGGGAAGAAGCTGAGCGCCCCGACGACCACCACCACCGCCACCAGCAACCCGACGAACAGCGGGCCGTGGGTCGGCAGGGTGCCGGGGCCGGCCGGGACCTTGCCCCGGGCGGCCAGCGACCCGGCCAGGGCCAGCACCGGGACCATCACCCCGAACCGGCCGACCAGCATCGCCACCCCGAGCAAGCCGTTGTAGAAGGGCGTGTTGGCGCTCAGCCCGGCGAACGCCGACCCGTTGTTGTTGGCCGCCGACGAGGCGGCGTAGAGGATTTCCGAGAACCCGTGCGGGCCGGGGTTGGCCGTCCCCTTCCGCCCGTCCTCGAACAGCACCCCGGCGGCCGTCGCCACCAGCACCATCGCGCACGGCAGCAGGACGACCAGCGAGGCCATCTTGACCTCGAACGCCCCGACCTTCTTGCCCAGGTACTCGGGCGTCCGGCCGACCATCAGCCCGGCCAGGAAGACGGCCACCACCGCGAACACCAGCATCCCGTACAGCCCCGACCCGACCCCGCCGAAGACGACCTCGCCGAGCTGCATCAGCCACAGCGGCACCAGCCCGCCGAGCGGGGTGAACGAGTCGTGCATCCCGTTCACCGACCCGTTCGACGCGGCGGTGGTGGCGGTCGCCCAGAGGGCGGTGTTGGCCACCCCGAGCCGGGTCTCCTTACCCTCCATGTTGCCGCCCGGCTGCTCGACCCCGGAGACGGCCACGGCCGGGTTGGGCCGCCGCTCGGCCCACACGCAGACGGCCAGCATCGCCACGAAGATGACCGTCATGGCGGCCAGCAGCGCCCACCCCTGCCGGCGGTCGCCGACCATCTCGCCGAACGTCCAGCAGAGGGCGGCCGGGATCAGCAAAATGGCCAGGCACTGGAGGAAGTTGGACAACGGGGTCGGGTTCTCCAGCGGGTGGGCCGAGTTGGCGTTGAAGAACCCGCCGCCGTTCGTCCCGAGCTGCTTGACGGCGACCTGCGACGCGGCCGGCCCGACGGCGATCGCCTGCGTCGTCACCGGGTTGCCGTCGGCGTCGGCCGCCGGCTCCAGCAGCCGCACCTGTTGGTACGGCGACAAAGTCTGCACGACCCCCTGCGAGGTCAACACCAGGGCGAACGCCAGCGACAGCGGCAGCAGGATGTACAGCGTTCCCCGGGTCAGGTCGACCCAGAAGTTGCCGATGGTCGGTGAGTTGGCCCGGGCGAACCCGCGGATGAGGGCCACCAGGACGGCCATCCCAGCCGCCGCCGAGAGGAAGTTCTGGACCGTCAGGGCCGCCATCTGGGTGAAGTAACTCATGGCCGATTCGCCGCCGTAGCCTTGCCAGTTGGTGTTGGTGGCGAAGCTGACGGCGGTGTTGAACGACGAGTCCGGGGACACCGCCGGCCGGCCCTCCGGGTTGAGCGGCAGCACCCGTTGCAGCCGCTGGACGGCGTATACGGCCAGCACGCTCACGAAGCTAAACCCGAGCAGGGCGGCGGCGTACCGCTGCCAGGTCATCTCGGCCGCGCGGTCGACCCGGGCCAGCCGGTAGACCAGCTGCTCAGCCGGCCCGAGGGCCTTCTCCAGGCCCGGCACCCGGCCGACATATACCCGGGCCATGTACCACCCGAGCGGCTTGACGCACGCCAGCAGGGCGACGGCGTACAGCCCGAGTTGCAGGAGGTCGGCGGATGTCATGAGAACCACTCCGGCTTGAGCAGCGCCACCCCGAGGTACACCCCGAGGCCGGCGGCCAGTGCCGCCGCCAACGCCAGCGTCCAGTCCACGGCTAACCCTCCCCCCGGAGCCGGGCGAGCAGGCCGACCAGCAGCCACGACCCGCCGAAGAAGGCCACCACCCCGGCCAGCCACACCACGTCCATCGCGATCCCCCTCCGGGCTACCAGAATTAAACCCGGGGCTGCCTCAAAAGGGGCTCAAAGTCGCGGCCGGCCGCGTCAAGATTTCGTCAAGACGACGCCGGAGTTGGGCACCGACCGGTTGCTCGCCGTGCGGTCGGCGACGGTATCGGCCGCCGACGAAGCTGGGCGGCGTCGGGCCCGCAGTGCGCCGACCGGGCGTCGGGCGCGAAATCGGGTGGTGATACGGCGGGTGAGGATGCCACCCGCGGGGCTACGACAGCCGCGGGGATTTCATTTGCCCGGCGGTACAGGCCGCACTTATCATCGGCGGAGCGGTTCACGCTCGCACCGTCGGTCGCCCCCCGTCATGTCCGCGAACGGGGCGTCGGGTTCCGGCATTCGTCGGCCATGCCGATCGAGGTCGCCGGTCCGAGGGGCGTGAAGAAGTCGAACATCCGGTTCAACGGGTTCATCGCCGGCCGCCCGACCCTGCTTCCTCGCCCGGCCATCCGTGGGGGTGACATCATGCGAACGCGAACGTCTTTGGCCGCCGTGACCGTGCTCGTCGCCGGTGCGGCGGGGTGGCTGACCGCCGCCGGCCGGTTCGCCGGCGACGACCCGCCGGCCAAATCCGCCGGCACCCCGGCCGTCCTGCCACGCCCGGACTTCCACTTCCCGGGCAAGGTCGGCAAGACGTACCTCCAGTCCGACCCGCCGCAGTTCCCGCAGCCGGCCAAGGCCCCGGCCGGGGCCCCGAACGTCGTCCTGATCCTGCTCGACGACACCGGGTTCGGGCAGTACGGCACGTTCGGCGGCGGCATCCCGTCGCCGACCATCCAGAAGCTCGCGGACGAAGGGCTACGGTACAACCGGTTCCACACCACCGCCCTGTGCAGCCCGACCCGGGCGGCCCTGATCACCGGCCGCAACCACCACTCGGCCGCCACCGGTGTCATTACCGAGGCGGCCACCGGGTACGACGGGTACACCTGCGTCCTGCCCCGGGCCTGCGGGACGGTCGGCGAGGTCCTCCGGCAGAACGGGTACATGACCGCCTGGGTCGGCAAGAACCACAACACCCCGGCCTGGGAGGCGAGCGCCGCCGGCCCGTTCGACCGGTGGGCCAACGGCCTCGGGTTCGACTACTTCTACGGGTTCAATGCCGGCGACATGAACCACTGGGACCCGGTCCTGTACGAGAACCGGAACCTCGTCCCGCGGTCGGCCGACCCGAACTACCACCTCACCCCGGACCTGGCCGACCACGCCATTTCGTGGGTCCGGAAGGTGAAGAGCATCGCCCCGGACAAGCCGTACTTCCTGTACCTCGCCCCGGGGGCCAACCACAGCCCGCACCACGCCCCGAAGGAGTGGGCCGACCAGTTCAAGGGGCAGTTCGACGGCGGGTGGGACGCCTACCGCGAGCAGACCCTGGAGCGGCAGAAGAAGCTCGGGGTGGTGCCGCCGAACACGAAGCTCACGGCCCGGAGCGAGGGGCTGCCGGCCTGGGACGGGCTGAACGCCGACCAGAAGCGGCTGTACGCCCGGATGATGGAGGTGTTCGCCGGGTACGCGGCCCACTGCGACCACGAGATGGGTCGGGTGATCGACGCCGTCAAGCAGCTCCCCGGGGCCGACAACACGATCTTCGTCTACATCGTCGGCGACAACGGGGCCAGCGCCGAGGGCGGCATCGAGGGCTCGATCAACGAGAACCTGTTCTTCAACGGCTTGCCCGAGAAGTGGCAGGACAACCTGAAGGCGATCGACGACCTCGGCGGGCCGAAGTACTTCAACCACTTCCCGTCGGCCTGGGCCCACGCCATGTGTACCCCGTTCCAGTGGACCAAGCAGGTCGCCAGCCACTTCGGCGGCACCCGCAACCCGATGGTGATTTCGTGGCCGGCCAAGCTCAAGGACAAGGGCGGGCTGCGGGCCCAATTCCTGCACGTCATCGACATCGTCCCGACGCTGTACGACGTGATCGGCATCACACCGCCGGCGGAACTCAACGGCGTCAAGCAGCGGCCGATCGAGGGGGTCAGCTTCGCCCGCACGTTCGCCGACCCGAAGGCCCCCGAGACCCGGCCGACCCAGCACTTCGAGCTGCTGGTCAACCGCGGCCTGTACCACGACGGGTGGATGGCGTCGAGCCGGTCGTTCGTCCCGTGGGTGCCGACCCGCGGGGCGTTCGACCCGCTGACGGCCAAATGGGAACTGTATAAGATCGGCGACGACTTCAGCCAGGCCGAGGACGTGGCCGCCAGGCACCCGGAGAAGGTGAAGGAACTGGAGGCGTTGTTCTGGAAGGAGGCCGAGAGGTACAACGTCCTGCCGCTCGACTGGCGGGCCGTCGAGCGGCTCAACGCCGAGCTCCAGGGCCGGCCGACGCTGGCCGGGAAGGCCACCACCTTCACCTATTACCCGGGGCAGGTCGGGCTGCCGAACGAGGCCTGCCCGCGGGTGCTGAACAAGTCGTGGACGATCACCGCCGACGTGGAGGTGCCCGACGCCGGGGCCGAGGGGACGGTGGTGACGCACGGCGGGATGCCCGGCGGGTACGGGCTGTTCGTCGAGGGCGGCAAGCCGGCCTTCGTTTACAACTACCTCGACCTGGAGCGGACCACGGTCGCCGGGCCGGACCCGCTGCCGAAGGGGAAGGTGAGGCTCGTCGCCGACTTCGCCTACGACGGCGGCGGGGCCGGGAAGGGCGGCACCGTGACCCTTTCGGTAAACGGCCGGAAGGTCGCCGAGGGGAAGCTGCCGCGGACGATCCCGAACCAGATCTCGCTCGGCGAGGGGCTGGACGTGGGGATGGACATCGGGTCGCCGGTGGACTTCACCTACAGGCTGCCGTTCGCCTTCACCGGCAAGGTCGAGAAGGTCGTGTACGAGCTGAGGTGACGGCGGCACATCGGCACATCCGCCGGGCCGCGGACGGAACCGCGGCCCGGCTTCCCCTCGTCCTCGCTGACCCGCGAGCCGTTGTTGACGGCGGGCGGGTGCCGGCGGCCGGCGTCAGCCCAGGGTCAGCCCGCCCCGCCCCTCGTCGGCCGCCAGCGACCGCTCCAGCCGCTCCAGCAGTTCGGCACTGGTCAGCCGGTGGACCTCGTCCCCGGCGGCCAGCTTCTGGCTCCGGTTGACGTAGTCCCGCAGGTCGAGCAGCAGGGTCCGCCGGGCGGTCAGCCGGTCGTAGTGGTCGCACGCCTGCCGCAGGACCGCGACCAGCTCGTCCGGGTCCCACGGCTTGGTTAGGTAGCGGTAAATCTGCCCCTGGTTGATGGCGTCGATCACCGACTTGATGTCGGCGTACCCGGTGAACACCATCCGGACCGACCACGGGGAGACCTCCCGGGCCTGGCGGAGCAGCTCGACCCCGTTCATCTGGGGCATCCGCTGGTCGGTCAGGATGACGTGGAACATGTGCCGCCGCATCAGGTCGACGGCCTCGGCCCCGGTCTGGGCGGTGTGGACCTCGAACTCCTGCCGCAGCAGCCCGCGGAGGGAGAACAGGATTTCCTCCTCGTCGTCCACCACCAGGATCGGGTGCTTGGGCGGGCTTTCGGTGTCGTCCAGGTCTTCCATCGCGGTGCCTCCCGGAAGGTGGGCGGGTGAAGGGACGGGTTTCGGCGGTCATTTCCCCTTGGCCGGCCGGAGCGGGAGCCGGACCCGGAAGGTGGTCCCGCGGCCGACCTCGCTCTCGACCTCGATCGCCCCGCCGTGGTCGCGGACGATCCCGAAGCTGACCGACAG
>JAIEQN010000636.1 GCA_019747685.1 Gemmataceae bacterium | reverse complement strand
ATGCCGGCGGGGTGCGGGTCGGCCCGGCCGGGGGGGAGTTCCTGGCCCCGGACGGCTTCCTGGCCGCGGCCGCGCGCTACCTGCTCGGGCGCCGGCCGGGGTGGCCGGCCCGGGCCGGGGTCGGGATGTCGCTGGTCGGCAGCCAGGTGATCCACCGGGTGGCCGCGGCGGCGGGGCGCCCGGCGTGCCAGTACCCGCCCGGGTTCCGGTGGTTCGCCGACGGGTTGTTCGACGGTACGCTCGGGTTCGCCGGCGAGGGGACGCGGGCCAGCTTCCTGCGGTTCGACGGGACGCCCTGGGCGACCGACGGCGACGGCCTGGCCCTGGCCTTGTTGGCGGCCGAGATGACGGCCCGGACCGGGAAGGACGTGGGCGAGCTGGGCCGCGAGGTGGCGGCCGCGGTCGGCCCGGCGGACCGGACCCGGATCGACCTGCCGGCTTCGCCCGAGGTCCGGGCGTGGCTGCGGGGCCCGCCCCCCGAGGCCGTCGGGCCGGCGACCCGGGCCGGCGAGCCGGTCACGGCCGTCCTCACCCGGGCACAGGGTAACGGCGTCCCGGCCGGCGGGGTGAAGGTGGTCGCCCCGGGCGGGTGGTTCGCCGCCCTGGCGTCCGAGGCGGACGACGCCTGTACGGTGTACGCCGAGAGCTTCCGGGGGCCGGACCACCTCGGCCGGATCGTCGAGGACGCCCGGCGGGTGGTCACGCCGCCCCGAGACCACGGCACGGGAGGGGGCCGATGAAGGTCGGGATCGTCGGGGCGGGCCTGGTCGGTTCGACGGCGGCGTACGCCCTGGTCATGCGGGGCGTCGGACGCGAGGTCGTGCTGGTCGACAAGAACGAGGCCCGGGCGGCCGCCGAGGCCGACGACCTCCGCCACGCCGTCCCGTTCGCCCACCACCTGGACGTGACGGCCGGCCGGTACGTCGACCTGGCCGGCTGCCGGGTCGTCGTGCTCTGCGCCGGGGTCGGGCAGAAGCCGGGGGAGACCCGGCCCGACCTCTTGCGGCGGAACGCGGCCGTCTTCCGGGAGGTCGTCCCGGCCGTCCTGGAGTACGCCCCGGACGCCGTCCTGCTGGTGGCCACCAACCCGGTCGACGTGATGACCCACCTGGCCGTCCGGGCGGCCGCCCCGGTCGGGGTGCCGGCCCGGCGGGTGTTCGGGTCCGGCACCACCCTGGACACGGCCCGGTTCCGGTCGCTCCTCGGCCGCCACTGCGAGGTCGACCCGCACCACGTCCACGGGTACGTCGTCGGCGAGCACGGGGACTCGGAGGTGCTGACCTGGTCGCTGGTGACGGTCGGCGGGGTGCCGCTGGAGGCGTTCGCCCGGCTGCGGGGCCTCGACCTGTCCGACCCCGTCCGCCGGTCGATCGACGAGCGGGTCCGGCGGGCGGCGGACACGATCATCGGCGGGAAGGGGGCGACGTACTACGGGATCGGCAGCGCCCTGGCCCGGGTGGTCGACGCGGTGCTGCACGACCAGCGGTCGATCCTGACCGTCTGCGCCCCGACCGAGGATGTCTACGGCGTGAAGGACGTGACCGTCGCCCTGCCCCGACTGGTCGGGGCGGCCGGAGTGATGGAAACCTTCCCCCTGCCGCTGAGCGAAGCCGAACAGGAGCAACTGCGGGCCAGCGCCGCCGTGATCCGCCAGGCCCTCGACGAACTCGGCGACGCCGCGTAACCCAGCCCGGGTGGCCGATCACGATTCAGAGGACGCACGCCATGACGCCGCCGATCGCCGACGCGAAGCGAACCTCCCCGGGTGCCGACGGGGTCGGCCGGGCGGCCGTCGACGGGTCGATCAGCGCGTTCGGGCCGGCCCGGGCGACCGTGGCCGGCGCCCCGCTGACGGCCGACGAGGTCCGCAAGATCGACGCCTACTGGCGGGCGTGCAACTACCTGGCCCTCGGGATGACGTACCTGAAGGCCAACCCGCTCCTGCGGGAGCCGCTGAAGCCGGAGCACGTCAAGGACCGGCTGCTCGGCCACTGGGGGGCCAGCCCGGGGCTGGCGTTCTGCTACGTCCACCTGAACCGGGCGATCAAGGCCCACGACCTGGACGTCGTGTTCATGGCCGGGCCGGGGCACGGGGCGCCGGGGGTGCTCGGCCCGTGCTACCTGGAAGGCTCGTACTCCGAGGTCTACCCCGACTGTAGCGAGGACGAGGAGGGGCTGGCCCGGCTGTTCAAGCGGTTCTCCTTCCCCGGCGGGATCGGCAGCCACTGCACCCCGGAGACGCCCGGGAGCATCCACGAGGGGGGCGAACTCGGGTACGTCCTGTCCCACGCCGGCGGGGCGGCGTTCGACAACCCGGACCTGATCGTCGCCGCGGTCGTCGGCGACGGCGAGTCGGAAACCGGCCCGCTGGCGACGAGCTGGCACGTCAACAAGTTCCTCAACCCGGTCCGGGACGGGGCGGTCCTGCCGATCCTCCACCTGAACGGGTACAAGATCAACAACCCGACCATCTGGGCCCGGGTGCCGCACGACGAGATCGAGGCCTTCTTCCGCGGGTGCGGCTGGACCCCGTACTTCGTCGAGGGGTCCGACCCGGAGACCATGCACCAGGCGATGGCCGCCACCCTGGACCGGTGCGTGGCCGACATCCGGGCGGCCCAGATGGAGGCCCGGGCGAGCGGCACCCCGGTCCGCCCCCGCTGGCCGATGATCGTCCTCCGCACCCCGAAGGGGTGGACCAGCCCGGCCGAGGCCGGCGGGCACAAGCTCGAAGGGTCGTGGCGGGCGCACCAGGTGCCGATGGCCGACGTGAAGAAGGACCCGACCCGGCTGAAGCAGCTCGAGGCCTGGATGCGGGCCTACAAGCCGGAGGAGTTGTTCGACGCCGGGGGGCGGTTCGACCCCGAACTCAAGGCCCTGGCCCCGACGGGCACCCGCCGGATCGGGTCGAACCCGCACGCCAACGGCGGCCGGCTGAAGAAGGCCCTGCGGGTGCCGGACTTCCGCCAGTACGGGGTGAAGGTGGACAAGCCGGGGACGGCCGAGGCCGAGAACTGCCGGCCGCTGGGCGTGTTCCTTCGGGACGTGATGAAGCTGAACATGGACCGGTTCCGGGTGTTCGGCCCGGACGAGAACACGTCGAACAAGCTGAACGCCATCTACGAGGTGTCGAAGAAGCTGTGGCTGGACGAGTACTTCCCGGAGGACGCCGACGGGGCCGAGCTGTCGCCCGACGGGCGGGTGGTCGAGATGCTCAGCGAGCACACCCTGGAGGGGATGCTGGAGGGCTACCTCTTGACCGGCCGGCACGGGTTCCTCAGCACCTACGAGGCGTTCGCCCACGTCATCGACTCGATGTTCAACCAGCATGCCAAGTGGCTGACCATCTGCCACCACCTGCCGTGGCGGGCCCGGATCGCGTCGCTGAACCTGCTCATCACCTCGACCGTCTGGCGGCAGGACCACAACGGGTTCACCCACCAGGACCCGGGGTTCTTGGATGTCGTGGTGAACAAGAGCGCGGCCGTCACCCGCATCTACCTGCCGCCGGACGTGAACTCCCTCCTGTCGGTCGCCGACCACTGCCTGCGGAGCGAGGGGTACGTCAACGTCATCGTGTCCGACAAGCAGAACCACCTGCAATACCTGGACATGGACGCGGCCATCACCCACTGCACGAAGGGGATCGGCATCTGGGCGAAGGCCAGCACCGACCAGGGGGGCGAGCCGGACGTGGTGATGGCCTCGGCCGGGGACATTCCAACCAAGGAGGCCCTCGCCGCGGTGGACATGCTCCGGCAGGAGTTCCCGGACCTGAAGCTCCGGTTCGTCAACGTGGTCGACCTGTTCCGGCTCCAGCCGGACACCGAGCACCCGCACGGGCTGTCCGACCGCGACTTCGACAGCCTGTTCACCACCGACAAGCCGATCATCTTCGCCTTCCACGGCTACCCGTGGCTGATCCACCGGCTGGCCTACCGCCGGCACAGCCACCGGAACCTGCACGTCCGGGGGTACAAGGAGAAGGGGAACATCAACACCCCGCTGGAGCTGGCCATCCAGAACCAGCTCGACCGGTTCACCCTGGCGATCGACGTGATCGACCGGGTGCCCCGGCTGCGGGAGGCCGGGGCCCACGCCAAGGAGAAGTTCCGGAACGAGCAGATCGCCTGCCGGAACTACGCCTACGAACACGGGGTGGACAAGCCCGACGCGGCGAACTGGAAGTGGCCGTACTGACCGCGCCAGGGGTCAGGAATCAGGAGGCAGGAGTCAGGGGAGTCACCTCCGCCTCGTGACCCCTGTATCCTCGGTTTCCTGACTCCTGTCCCCTGACCCCTGACCCCTGATGAAAGACGCCGTCCTGGTCCTGAACGCCGGCTCGTCGAGCCTCAAGTTCTCGGCCTTCCCGGCCGGCGGGGGCGACGCCGCCCCGCTGGCCCGCGGTCGGGTCGAGGGGATCGGCACGGCCCCGCGGTTCGTCCTCCGGGCGGCCGACGGGGTGGCGATCGAGGAGGGGCCGGCCCGGGTCGGGCCGATCGACCACGCCGGGGCGCTGGAGCTGGTGCTGAAGTGGGTCCGGAACTTGACCGGCGACCGGCAACTGGTCGCGGTCGGTCACCGGGTCGTCCACGGCGGGCTGACGTTCACCGGGCCGGTCCGGATCGACGACGCCGTGCTGGCCGAACTGGACCGGCTGGTCCCGCTCGCCCCGTTGCACCAGCCGCACAACCTGGCGGCCGTCCGGGCGGTGGCCGGGCGGATGCCGGAGCTGCCCCAGGTGGCCTGCTTCGACACCGCCTTCCACCGGACCCAGCCGGAGGTGGCCGGGCGGTTCGGGCTGCCCCGGCGGTTCGCCGACGAGGGGGTGCGGCGGTACGGGTTCCACGGGCTGTCCTACGAGTACGTCGCGTCGGTGCTGCCTCGGCACGACGCCCGGGCGGCGGCCGGGCGAACGATCGTCGCCCACCTGGGGAACGGGGCCAGCCTGTGCGCGATGCTCGGCGGCCGGAGCGTGGCGACGACCATGAGCTTCACCCCGGCCGACGGGCTGGTGATGAGTACCCGGTGCGGGTCACTCGACCCCGGGGTGTTGCTGTACCTGATGGCCCGGCACGGGATGGACGGCCCGGCCCTGCAACACCTGATCTACCACGAGTCCGGCCTGCTCGGGGTGTCCGGGTTGTCGGGCGACATGCGGACGCTGCTGGACGGCACCGATCCGCGGGCGGCCGAGGCGGTCGAGCTGTTCGTCTACCGGGTCGGGCGGGAGGTCGGCTCGCTGGCGGCCGCGCTGGGCGGGCTGGACGCCCTGGTGTTCACCGGCGGCATCGGCGAGAACGCCCCGGCGATCCGGGCGAGCGTCTGCCGGGCGGCGGCCTGGCTGGGGGTCGAGCTGGACGAGGCCGCGAACGAGTCGGGAGGACCCCGGATCAGCCGGGCAGGAAGCGGCGTGGCGGCCTGGGTCCTCCCGACCGACGAGGAGCGGATGATCGCCGCCCACACCCGCCGGGTGCTGGGCCGGGACGGGGCGACCTGAGCGCTCGGCGCCCAAGGTCACGACGCCGAGGGGGAGCGGCGATGGGGACGACGAAGACGGCCGCCCACGCGGCCGGCGGGCCGGTCGACCGGTTCCGCGAGTACGGCTGCGGCCCGGTCCCGTTCACCGGCGGGAACGACGCCCTGTACGAGCGGCGGCTGGTGTTCGACCACGTCCTCGACCCGGCGGCGGCCGGGCCGCGGGAGCAGTTCGAGGCCCTGTCGTCGGCCCTGCGGGACGTCCTCGCCCAGCGGTGGGTGAAGACCCTCGGGCACCACGACCGGGCCAACCCGAAGCAGGTCTACTACCTGTCGATGGAGTTCCTCATCGGCCGGTCGCTGGCCAACAACCCGACCAACCTGCTCCTCGCGCCACTCGGCCCGTGGTTCGAGCGGGTCAAGGGGGTGGACCTGGCCGGGCTTCTGAAGGAGGAGCCGGACGCCGGGCTAGGCAACGGCGGCCTCGGCCGGCTGGCCGCTTGCTTCATCGACTCGCTGGCCACCCTGCAAATCCCGGCCTTCGGGTACGGCCTGCGGTACGACTACGGCATCTTCCGCCAAGAGTTGCGCGACGGCCAACAGGTCGAGCAGCCCGACCCCTGGCTGGCCCGCCCGGACCCGTGGGAGGTGGCCCGGCCGGGCGAACAGGTCACGGTCCCGCTGGCCTCGTCGTTCACCGCCCGGCATGGCGAGATCGAAGTCCACCGCGGCCGGGACATGTCACTCCTCGGCGTCCCCTACGACCGCCCGGTCGTCGGCTACGTCGGGCGGACGATCAACACCCTACGGCTGTGGAAGGCGGCCACCCCGGACGCGTTCGACTTCGGCGAGTTCAGCTGCGGCGACTTCGTCGGGGCCGTGTCCGACCGGGCCCTGGCCGAGTCCGTCACCCGGGTCCTCTACCCGGGCGACTCGACGGCCCGCGGCCGGTCGCTCCGGTTCCTCCAGGAGTACTTCCTGGTCCGCTGCTCGCTGGCCGACATCGTGGCCCGGTTCCGCCGGCGGGGGAACGACTGGGTCGCCCTGCCGGACAAGGTGGCCGTCCAGCTCAACGACACCCACCCGGCGATGGCCGTCCCGGAGCTGATGCGGGTGCTGCTCGACGACGCCGGCCTGGGCTGGGACCAGGCCTGGGACCTCTCCGTCCGAACGCTGGCCTACACCAACCACACGCTCCTGCCCGAGGCCCGGGAGGAGTGGCCGGTCGACCTGTTCGAGGCGCTGCTCCCGCGGCACCTGGAGATCGTCTACGAGATCAACCGCCGGTTCCTAAGCGACGTGCGGGCCGAGCACCCCGGGGACGACGCCCGGGCAGCCCGGGTGAGCATCGTCGACGATACCGCCGGCCGGCAGGTGCGGACGGCTAACCTGGCCATCGTCGGCACCCACAGCACCAACCGCGTCGCGGCCATCCACTCCGAACTGCCGCGGACCAAGACCGTCCCGGACTTCGCCGTGCTGTTCCCGGACCGGTTCAACAACAATACCAACGGCGTTACCCCGCGGCGGTGGCTGCTGCTGGCCAACCCCGACCTGGCGGCCCTCTTGACCGACGCCGTCGGCGACCGGTGGGTGACGGACCTGTCGGTGTTGCGGAAGGCCGGCCCGCTGGCCGACGACGCCGGCTTCCGGGACAAGTTCCTGGCCGCCAAGCGGGGGGCGAAGGCCCGGTTCGTGGGCTGGATCAAGGCGACGGCCGGGGTCAGCCTCGACCCGGACACCCTATTCGACGTGCAGATCAAGCGGATCCACGAGTACAAGCGGCAGCTCCTGAACGCACTCCAGGTCGTCGTCTGGTACGACCGGCTGCGGGAAAACCCCGCCCTCGACGTGCCGCCCCGGACCGTCCTGTTCGTCGGCAAGGCGGCCCCGGCGTACCACCTGGCGAAGGTCATTATCCGGCTCATCGGCGGCATCGCCCGGGTGGTGAACGCCGGCCCGGCGACCCGCGGCAAGCTGCGGGGCGAGTTCCTGCCGAACTACTCCTGCACCCTGGCCGAGCAGTTGATCCCGGCGGCCGACGTGTCCGAGCAGATTTCGACCGCCGGGTACGAGGCCAGCGGCACCAGCAATATGAGGTTCATGATGAACGGGGCGCTGACCGTCGGCACCCGGGACGGGGCCAACATCGAGATCGCCGAGGAGGCCGGGGAGGAGAACTGCTTCCTGTTCGGGCTGACGGCCGACCAGGTGCTCGGCAGCCGCGGGTGGTACAACCCGGGCTGGCACTACGTGACCGACCCGGAGACCCGGGCCGCCCTCGACCTCATCTTCTCCGGCCACCTCAGCCCGGGCGAGCCGGACGCCCTCAGGCCGATCCACGAAACCCTGCTCGGCAAGGGCGACGACTACATGCCCCTGGCCGACCTGGGCGGGTACGTCCGGACCCAGGGGGCGGTGGCCGCCCTGTACCGGGACCGGCCGGCCTGGGCGGCGAAGGCGGTCCGCAACGTCGCCCGGTCGGGAAAGTTCTCCAGCGACCGGGCCATCACCGAATACGCCCGGGATGTCTGGGGGGCCAAGCCGTGCCCAGTCGGCTGAGGGGAGACGGCCGATGACCATGCCCCCCGACGCGGCCACGGCCGCCGTCCTCGTCAGCGACTTCGACGGGACGATGACCCGGCACGACTTCTACCGGCTGGCCATCGAGTCGCTCCTGCCGCCGGACACGCCCGACCACTGGGCCGACTACCGGGCCGGCACGATCACCCACTTCGAGGCCCTGTGGCGGTACTTCGCCGCGGTCCGGGTGGGCAAGGGCGAGCCGCTGGCCGCCGTCCGGGCCGCACCGGGTGTCAAGGAGAGGTTTTACACCGCCCTGTCGGGCCGAGACGTGCTGCCCGAGGTCGAGCACCTGTTCCGAACCGACCCGCGGCTGGTGCGGTGCTTCCGGGACGAGCCGAAGGGGGAGCCATGATCCGCAAAGACATCATCGACCTGTTCCGCGTCCCGCCGGGGAAGAAGTTCCGGCTGAAGGACCACAACCCCGGCTGGAAGCAGACGGACGAGCTGGAGGGGCTGGGCAAGGACGCGGTCAAGGAACGGGCCAAGGAGACGCTCGAGCGGAACCTGGCCGACCTGGCCGAGGCCCAGAGCCTGCTCTACGCGGACGACCGGTACGCCGTCCTGGTCGTCCTCCAGGCGATGGACGCGGCCGGCAAGGACGGGACCATCAAGCACGTGATGAGCGGGGTGAACCCGCAGGGCTGCCAGGTGTTCAGCTTCAAGAAGCCGTCGGCCGAGGAGCTGGACCACACGTTCCTCTGGCGGTACACCCGGTGCCTGCCCGAGCGGGGGCGGATCGGCATCTTCAACCGCTCCTACTACGAGGACGTGCTGGTGGTGAAGGTCCACCCCGGGCTGGTCGGCCGGCAACTGCCGCGGGAGAAGGAGAAGCCCGGGAAGGCGTTCTGGGAGGACCGGTACGAGGACATCAACGCCTTCGAGCGGCACCTGGTCCGCAACGGCACGGTGATCCTGAAGTTCTTCCTGAACGTGTCCGAGGACGAGCAGAAGAGGCGGCTTCTGGAGCGGCTGCAACGGCCGGAGAAGAACTGGAAGTTCTCCCCCGCCGACCTGGCCGAGCGGGGCCACTGGGACGACTACATGGCCGCCTACGAGGACGCCATCGGGGCGACCAGCACCGGGTGGGCCCCGTGGTACGTCGTCCCGGCCGACCACAAGTGGGTGACCCGGGCGGTGGTGGCGGACGTGGTCACCACCGCCATCCGCGGCCTCGACCTGAAGTACCCGGACGTGACCCCCGACCAGCGGAAGCTGCTGGACGAGGCCCGGGCCAAGCTCGCCGCCGAGTGAGCGGTCTTGGTGGCACAGGCCTCCCGGCCTGTGCGCCGCCTGCACAGGCCGGGAGGCCTGTGCCACCGGATCCAAGAGCTGCCCCGCACCAGGAGGACGCCATGACCGTGTCACGGGCTTCAACCAAGTTCGCCGTTCCGGCCGGGTGCCTCGCGGCCGGCGGCTGGCTCGCGTTCGCCGGGCAGCCGCCCAAGGCGGCCCCGAAGGCCGCCGGAGGCCGACAGCCCGACCGGGAGGCCGTCGGCAAGGCCCTCGACCAGTTCGTGGCGGCGTTCCACAAGGGCGACGCCAAGGCGGTCGCGGCACACTGGACGGCGGAGGGCGAATACATCGGCGACGACGGGGCGACGTTCCGCGGCCGGCCCTGGAGAAGGCCTACGCCGACCTGTTCGCCGAGGGGGCCGGCGGCGGGCTGGAGGTGAGGTCGATTCGGTCCGGTTCCCGTCGCGGGACAACGCCGTCGTCGAGGGGCACTTCAAGCTCCGCAAGGCGAAGGG
>JAIEQN010001113.1 GCA_019747685.1 Gemmataceae bacterium | reverse complement strand
CCCTGGACGCGGAAGCCGCCCTGCGGGTGCTGGCCTACAGCATCCGGCGGTAGATCGGATGTCTTCAACACGGCATTTCGATCACCAAGATCACAATCTCGTCGCCGCTCCAGCCCCCGGCCCCGCCCACCCGCACCGTCACTGTCGAGGCCACCGCCGAGATCAAGGTGGGGCACACCTTCAGCCACTTCGAACTCTATCTCGACGACCCAAACGGCGTCAAGACCTTCGGCACCGCGAGCGCACCACCGCCTCCTCAAGGTCAAGGTCCGCTCCAACCTGGGGCAGGTCCGGTGTTCGTCCAAGGGACCGTGACCACGAACGTACCGAACGCTTACGCCCTCGTTCTCAGGATGTATTACCGCGACGGCCAAGGACAGTTGAAGTTTGTCCCATCGACAAGGCAGATCAACGTCCCGTAGATGACATAGAGGCTATTCGCAGCCGCCTCATTCATTCTGGCCCATCCCGCCGAGAACGGTGGGGTGGGCCGGGCCGAACAAATAGTCGCACCCATGTCTACTTGTCCTCCCAACCGACGGGCCTTCACGCTGATCGAGCTGCTGGTGGTGATCGCCATCGTCGCCGTCCTGATCGGCCTGCTCCTCCCGGCCGTCCAGAAGGTCCGGGCGGCGGCCCAGCGGTCGACGAGCATGAACAACCTAAAGCAGATCGGCCTTGGGACGCAACACTTCGCCGCCGCCAACGGCGATTACCTGCCCTCCGTCACCGGATGGAACTACCACGCCACCTCCTACGAGGTGTCCCTGCTGATCTCCCTTCTGCCGTACATGGACCAAGGAAACCTGTACAGACTGTACAAGGAAACCTATCACGATGGCGACTATAGCCCTGAATTCGTGATCAAGCCGTACTACAGCCCGCCCGACCCGTCCCTCCGGACGCCGCCCGAAGGCGTGGCGAGTTACGCCGGCAACGCCCTCGCGTTCGCCATCCGGATGCGGCTGACCACCGGGTTCCCCGACGGCACCTCCAACACCCTCGGGTACGCCGAACACTACGCGACCTGTGGCAGCAGCGAATTCTGCTGGCTCGAGAACGATGCCGCGCGCTTCGGGCCGCCCTTCCTCCGCCGGCCGACATTCGCCGACCAGAAGCTGGGAGACGTGTTCCCCCGGACAACTGGGGTCGTCAGCCGGGCGTCCGTGCCGGGGCTGACGTTCCAGGTCCGGCCGCGGGCCGAGGAGTGCGACCCCCGGCTGGCCCAGACGCCGCACGAAGGGGGGATGCTCGCCGCCCTGATGGACGGGAGCGTCCGCACCCTCGCCGCCGGGATGTCCGAGACGACGTACTGGGCGGCCGTCACCCCGGCCGGCGGCGAAACGCTGGGGAACGACTGGTAGCCCCGCCGGCCCCACGACCGTCCGGGGGCGGGGTCTTACTCGTCCTTCGCGGCGGCCTTCGAGTTGAACGGCTGCCAGACGAGGCCGAGGTTTTGGGCCCGGTCCCGCTTGGCCTGGACGGCCCACGGGGTGCCCGGGAACTCGGCCACCACCCGGTCGAACACCTCCCGGGCCTCCTCGGCCAGCTTCTTCGCGTCCCTCGCCTTCATGGTCGCCGTCGAGACCAGCTTGTACCCGTCGTGCCCCCGCTTCGGGTCGCGGGGCGGCAGGACCTCGGTCTTGATGTTCCCCAGGGCCAGGTTGTACTCCTGGAGGAACGCGATCCGGGCCTTGGTCTGGGCCAGGGCGTAGTCGAAGTGGGCCTGCCACCGCTTCGGCTGCTCGGCCCGCATCGGCTCGACGGCCTCGAGCAGGTTCAGCACCTGCCGGCTGAGCCGCTCGGCGGCCTGCGCCGGGTACGCCTGCTCGCCCGTCACCTCCTTCTTCACCGCGTCGTTCGTCTCCCCGACGAACGAGTCCCGCAGGGCCGGCTTGCCGTCCCGCCCCCAGACCTCCCGGATCACGTCCAGGGCCTCCAGCACCTTCAGCCGGAACTGGTACTTCTCCCGGTTGGCCGGGTCCGTCACCGCCGAGATCGGAACCGGGTCCATGTACGGTGCCAGGACGGCCGCCGGGTACGGGAAGAGGGTGACGCCGGCCGGGTCGTCGTCGGTGGTAATGCCCGGCAGGGCGAATTGCTTCACCAGGGCCTCGACCTCCTTCGCGTCGGCCCCCTTCGGGGCTGGCGGCAGGTCGAACCGGGCCGGCGCGGGTTGGCTCGGGTCGTAGGCGGGTAGCTCGGCTGGCGTGGTGCCGGCGGTGGTGACGGCCTGCTCCGGCCGGCCCTCGGCGGCGGCCGCGACCTCGGCCACCCGCTTGCCGACCGGGGCCGACCACTCGGCCACCGGGATCGGGTCGGCCGGGCTGCCCGGCTTGGCCGTCCGCCGCTTCCCGACCACCCGGACGGCTTCCAGGAAGCTGCTCCCGGCCACCACCCCCTTACCCGGGCCGTCGGCCTCCAAGTTGTTGAACTCCAGGGCGTTTTGGCCGGCCTGGCAGGTCAGGACGACCTGCACCCCGGGCGGGGCGGCGGTCAGTGCCTTGGCGACCGCCTCCGGCATCGGCTCGCTCCCCGGCCGCTGCCGCCCGCGGTCCGGGTTGAACCGGCACACGTCCCAGACCACCACCTTCTGCCCGGCCGGGCAGGCGGCCAGCTTGGCGTAGAAGTCGGCCAGCGGGATCAGGGTGGCGTCGTCGTCCGGGTCGCCTTCGAGGGGCACGAGATAGACGGCCTCGCCCTTGACCAGGACGTGCCCGCCGAAGTAGACGGCGATCCGGTCCTGCGGCCGGCTGGTCTCGAAGAATTTGTCGAACGCCCCGACCAGGACGGCCTTCACCGGCGGCCGGCCGTCCTTCCGCTGGTCGGTGTCGGAAACGACGTAGACCTGGTCGTCCGGCACCCGCCAGTCGAGGGCCAGCCGCATCGCCTGGGGGCGGGTCCGGTCGAGCGGCTTGCTGTTGCCCGGGGCCGGGGCACCGGTCAGGGGGTTGAGGTAGAGGTAGTTGCCGGCGTGGACGAACAGGAGCCGTCGGGGGAACGCGCCGGCCGCGGCCGTCGAGCCAGGGGCGGGCTTGGCTTCCGGCTCCGATTTGGCCTGCGGCTTTGGGTCGGCGACCAAGCCGGGCAGGTGCTTGGCCCCGAACACACCGGCCGCCACCAGCCCGCCGGCCGCGACCAGGGCCGCGACCGCCCGGACGAGCTTCCGGCCGCCCGGCTGGCGGTAGCGGCCGCGGCCGGCGTACCCGCGGGTCGCCTCGGACGGGGTGAAGTCGAGTTCGTCCGGCGGCCCGGCGTCGTCGGGCGGGAGCGGCATCGGGTCGGGGGCGGCCGGCGGGGCGTAGAACACGCCCGGGGCGGCCGGGTGCGGGAGCGGCGTCGGGGTAGCGGGGTTCGGCGGCGGGGTCTTCGGCTTGGCCCGGACCACCGCCCCGCAGTTGGTACACCGGACCGGCTGCCCGAGCATCCCGGCCGGGATGGCCAGCGGGGCCCGGCAGCCCGGGCAGGTCGCCTTGACGGTCGCACTCATCCGCCGCCTCCGGACAAACCGCCTCCCATTCCGTCGATCATAACAGAAGCCGGCCGGCCCGGTCGGCGGATTCCGCCCGCCGGCGGTGCTTGCCGGCTGCGGCCGGGGCCGGCATGTTGACTGTGTCCCAGGTCCGAGGGCCGGCCGATGCAGGCGGTGCTGATCGAGGGGGACGGGATCGGGCCGGAGGTGACGGCCGCCGCCTGCCGCGTGGTCGAGGCCGCCGGCGCCCGCATCGACTGGGTGAAGGCCCCGGCCGGGCTCGACGCGGCCGAGCGGCTCGGCGACCCGCTGCCGGACGAGACGCTGGAGATGATCCGCCGCTACCGGGTGGCCCTGAAAGGGCCGTGTACCACCCCGGTCGGCAAGGGCTTCCGGTCGATCAACGTCCGGCTCCGGAAGGAACTCGACCTGTTCGCCAGCGTCCGCCCGGTGAACACCCTGCCCGGGGTGAAGACGCCCTACGACCGGGTGAACCTCGTCGTCGTCCGGGAGAACACCGAGGGGCTGTACGCCGGCCTGGAACACGAGGTCGTCCCCGGGGTGGTCGAGAGCGTGCGGTTGATTACCAAGCCGGCCGCCGAACGGATCGTCCGGTTCGCGTTCGAGCTGGCCAGGAACGGCGGGCGTCGGCGGGTGACGTTCTGCCACAAGGCGGACGTGATGCGGCTGTCGGACGGGCTGTTCCTCGAATGCGCCCGGGCCGTCGCCGACGAGTTCCCGTTCATCGCCTACGATGAGAAGCCGATCGACAACCTCTGCCTGGAGCTGGCCGCCGACCCGAGCGTGTTCGACGTGCTGGTGATGGAGAACCTGTTCGGGGACGTGATTTCGGACCTGTGCGCCGGGCTGGTCGGCGGGCTGGGGGTGGTGCCGGGGGCGAACCTGGGCGGCCGGTACGCGGTGTTCGAGGCGGTCCACGGGTCGGCCCCGGACATCGCCGGGAAGGGGCTGGCGAACCCGATCGCCGTCATCCGGAGCGCGGCGATGATGCTCGAACACATGGGCTACCGACCGGCGGCCGAGCAGGTCGAGCGGGCGGTGGCCCGGACGCTGGAGGCCGGCGTCGGCCTGACCCGGGACCTCGGCGGCGACGGCACCACCGCCACCCTCACCGAGCAGATCGTTCGGCACCTGGGGGCGTGAGGCCCGGCCCCGTTCTCGTTGGTTTGGTTCGGCAACCCGCACACCCTGCGGCCGAACCAATGATCCCCGTCGGATGGTCGATCTAACGCCAGTCGCCCCAACTCGGAAACCCCATCATGCCGAAGGTCGTATTCGTCCAGGGCGGCGGAGTCGGGGTCGACCAGGAAGCCTCCGTCCGCCGCATCCTGGACGCGGTCGGGGCCGACATCCAGTTCGAGGCGTTTACCGCCGGCCGGGCGGCCCTCGAACAAGGTCGGGATGCCCTCCCGGCCGCGGTGTTCGACGCCGTCCAGGCGCGGGGCGTGGCCCTCAAGACCAAGCTCCTGCCGCCCAAGGGGGCGTCGCTCGGGCTCCCCACCCGCCACACCTCCGCGGCGCCGGTGAACTTCAACGTTGCCTTCCGCCGGAAGCTGGGGATGTTCGCGTCGGTCCGCCCGGTCCACAACCTCCCCGGGCTGCCCAGCCGGTTCACCGGCGTCAGCTTCCTCCTCGTTCGGGAGATCAGCGAGGACCTGTATACGGCCAGCGAGCACGAGCTGGTGCCGGGGGTAGTCCAGAGCTTCAAGATCGTGACCGAGGCGGCCAGCCTGCGGTTCTTCCGATTCGCCTTCGAGCTGGCCAAGAGGCACGGCCGCAAGACGGTCCACTGCATCCACAAGGCGAACATCCTGAAGCTGGCCGACGGGCTGTTCCTCGACTGCTTCCGGCGGGTGGTCAAGGACTACCCGGACATCACCCCCAAGGAGTTGATCGTCGACAACACGTGTATGCAGCTCGTCAGCCGGCCGGGGCAGTTCGAGGTGATGGCCGCCGGGAACCTGTACGGCGACCTCCTGTCGGACCTCGGGGCCGGCCTCGTCGGCGGGGTCAGCGCGACCGCAGCCGTCAACCACGGGGACGGGGTGCGGGTGTACGAGGCGGTCTACGGGGCGACCCACGAGGCCGTCCCGCCGGACCGGGCGAACCCACTGCCGCTGATCCTGCCGGCGGTGGAACTGCTCCGGGACCTTGGTAACACGGCGGCCGCCGACCGAATCATGAACGCCGTCGGGGCCGTCCTGACCGACGGCCGGGTCCGGACCGCCGACATCGGCGGGACCGCGAGCACCACCGAGTTCACCGACGCGATCGTGAAGGCGTTGGGCTGACGGTCCCAGCGGTTGGGGTTGTTGGGGCAGGGCGGGGTATGGTACTCAGTACCGGCCGCGCACCCGGCCCGACCCCGAGGGACCATGAAGACGACCGCCGCCGTCCTCGTCGAGCTGGGCAAGTCGCTCGAGCTGGCCGACCTCGAAGTCCCACTCCTCAAGCCCGGCCAGGTCCTCGTCGAGGTCGCCTACAGCGGCGTCTGCCACACCCAGGTCGGGGAGGCCCGCGGCCACCGCGGGGAGGACAAGTTCCTCCCCCACTGCCTGGGCCACGAAGGCAGCGGGACCGTCCGCGAGTGCGGCCCCGGCGTCACCAAGGTCGAGCCCGGTGACCGGGTCATCCTCTCCTGGATCAAGGGGTCCGGGGCCGACGTGCCCGGGACCGTCTACGACTGGGCCGGCCGGAAGGTCAACGCCGGCGGCATCACCACCTTCGCGACGTACTCCGTCATCAGCGAGAACCGGCTGACCGTCGTGCCGGACGGGCTGTCGATGCGGCTGGCCGCCCTGGTCGGGTGCGCCGTCCCGACCGGGGCCGGGGTGGTGTTCAACACCGCCCAGCCGCGGCCGGGGCAGAGCGTCGTCGTCTTCGGGGCCGGCGGGATCGGGTCGTGCGCCATCGCGGCCGCGGCCCTCGCCGGCTGCACGCCGGTCATCGCCGTGGACGTGAACCCGGACAAGTTGGCCCTGGCGGCGAGGCTCGGGGCGACGCACGCGGTCAACGGGAAGGCGGCCGACGCGGTCGCGGAAGTCCTCAAGGTTTGCAAGGGCGGGGCCGATTATGCCATCGAAGCGACCGGCCTGCCGGCCGTCATGCGGCAGGCGCTGGCCTGCGTCCGCCACCAGGGCGGGGCGGCGGTCGTCGTCGGGAACGCCCGGTTCGGGGACCGGCTCGACCTCGACCCCCGCGAACTCAACATGGGCAAGCGGCTGCTCGGCACCTGGGGCGGGGACAACGTCCCGGACCGGGATTTCCCGCGGTACGCTAAGCTCCTAGCCGCCGGCCGGCTCGACCTGGAGCCGCTCCTCTCCCGGAGCTACGGGCTGGCCGAGGTGAACGCCGCCCTCGACGACCTGGAGCACGGCCGGGCCGCCCGCCCGCTGCTGGCGATCAGCGCCAAGGCCGCGACGGTGGCGAAGGCGGCATGATGGGCGCACAGGCCGGGAGGCCTGTGCCACCCGGATAGTTGTTCGGTGGCACAGGCCTCCCGGCCTGTGCAGCCCTGTCACGGACGACGGGACGCACCATGCTGGTCGGCCTCGACTTCGACAACACCATCGTCTGCTACGACCGGCTGTTCCACCGGCTGGCCCGCGAGCAGGGCCTCTTGCCGGGCCACGTCCCGGCGACCAAGGGGGCGGTCCGCGACCACCTCCGGGCCGTCGGCAAAGAACCCGTCTGGACCGAGATGCAGGGCGTCGGCTACGGCCCCCGCATCTCCGACGCAGAGCCGTTCACGGGGGTGAAGGAGTTCCTGGCCGGGTGCCGCGAGGCCGGCGTCCGGGTCGTCGTCGTCAGCCACAAGACCAAGCACCCGTACCTCGGGCCGCCCTACGACCTGCACGCCGCCGCCCACACCTTCCTGACCGCCCACGGGTTCTATGAGACGGCCGTCACTGGGCTGACGCCCGAGTCGGTTCACCTCGAACTCACCAAGCAGGCCAAGCTCGAACGGATCGGCCGGCTCGGGTGCGACGTGTTCGTCGACGACCTGCCCGAGTTCCTGGCCGAGCCGGCGTTCCCGGCCCGGCCGTGGAAGGTGCTGTTCGACCCGGCCGGGGCCAACCCGGACACCGACGGGGTGATCCGGGTGCGGTCGTGGGCCGAGGTCGCCGCCGTCGTGCTGGGCGGGAAGGGGGCGCGATGGGCGGCCTAGAGCTGTCGGCCGCCGATGTCCTGGCCCGCAAGGCCGGGATCGGGCCGGTCCGCGGGCTGGTCCCGCTGGCCGGCGGGGCCAACAACCGCGTCTTCCGGCTCGACTCCGGGGCCGGGGCGTTCCTGCTCAAGTCGTACTTCCGCCACCCGGACGACCCCCGCGACCGGCTCGGGGCCGAGTGGGCGTTCGCCCGGTTCGCCTGGGACGCCGGTGTTCGTTCCCTACCCGAGCCGGTGGCCGCCGACCCGGCCGCCGGGCTGGGGCTGTTCGAGTTCGTTCACGGCCGGTCGCTGCACGGGACGACCGCCGGGCAACCGGCCGTGGATCAAGCCCTCGACTTCTTCCGCCAGCTCAACCGGGTCAAGGACCGGGCCGCCGGGCTGGCCAACGCCTCCGAGTCGTGCTTCAGCCTGGCCGACCACCTGGCCACCGTCGGGCGGCGGGTGGACCGACTCCGGACACTGGCCGTCGGCGGGGTGGTGGACGTGGCGGCCGCCGGGTTCGTGGACGCCGAGCTGGCCCCGGCGTGGCGGCAGGTCCAGGCCGACGCCCGGGCGACCGCCGCGGCCTACGGGCTGCCGCTCGACCGGCCGCTCGGCCCGGCCGACCGGTGCCCGTCGCCGTCCGACTTCGGGTTCCACAACGCCCTCTTGGCCAACGACGGCCGGCTCCGGTTCCTCGACTTCGAGTACGCCGGGTGGGACGACCCGGCCAAGCTGGTCTGCGACTTCTTCTGCCAGCCGGCCGTGCCCGCTCCAGCCAGTGCGTTCGAGCGGTTCGCCCGGGGCGTGGCCGCCGAGTTCGCCGCCCCGGCCGTGCATCTGGCCCGGGCCACCCTCCTGCGGCCCGTCTACCGGGTGAAGTGGGTGTGCATCATGCTCAACGAGTTCCTGCCGGTCGGCCTGAACCGCCGGGCGTTCGCCGGGACGGTGGCCGAGCAGGAGGCCCGCAAGGCGAACCAGTTGGCCAAGGCCCGGGCGGCTCTCGCAGCCATCTTTCCCCCCAGTCCGACACGGAAGGTCGCATGAGCACGGTCGTGGTTCTCGGGGCGAACTCGTTCTCCGGGCAGGACTTCGTCGACCTGCTCCTGGACGACCCGGCGTACAACGTGGTCGGCGTCAGCCGGTCGCCGGAGCGGTCGGGGCTGTTCCTGAAGTACCGCACCCGGAAGGACCTGTCGAAGTACCGCTACCACGCCCTCGACATGAACCGGGACATGGGCCAAATCTTGTCCCTGCTGGACGAGGTGAGGCCGGACGCGGTGGTCAACTTCGCCGCCCAGAGCGAGGTGGCCCCGAGCTGGGATCACCCGGAACACTGGTTCCAGACGAACACCGTGGCCCTGTCGTTCCTGGTCAACCACCTGCGGAAGCAGTCGTACCTGAAGCGGTACGTCCACATCTCCTCGCCGGAGGCCTACGGCACCTGCGTCGGGACGGTGACGGAGGACGCCCCGCTCAACCCGAGCACGCCCTACGCGGCGTCGAAGGCGGCCGCCGACCAGTTGCTGAAGACCTACGCCAAGCAGTTCGGCTTCCCACTCCTGACCGTCCGGGCCACGAACGTCTACGGCGCCCGCCAGCAGCTCTTCAAGATCATCCCCCGGTCGGCGATCTACCTGAAGCTCGGGCGGCCGATCGAGCTGCACGGCGGCGGCAGGGCGGTGAAGTCCTACATCCACATCCGCGACGTGTCCCGGGGCGAGAAAGCGGTCCTGGAGAGGGGCCGGGTCGGTGAGCTGTACCACCTGTCGCCGGACCGGGGCGTCGCCGTCCGGGACGTGGTGCAGACGATCTGCGACCGGCTCGGCAAGCGGTTCGAGGACGGGGTGAGGACCGTCGCCGAGCGGCCCGGCCAGGACGCGGCCTACGTCATCGACTCGACCAAGGCCCGGACCGAACTCGGCTGGAAGCCGACGGTCACGCTCGACGAGGGGCTGACCGACGTGGTCGACTGGGTGAACGCCCACTGGGCCGCGATCCAGGCCCAGCCGCTCGAGTACCGCCACGCGGCGTAGCCCGGGGACCCCATGCCGGACGCCGGGTGCGAGCTGGTGGTCGGGGCCGACGGGCAGATCGGCCGGGCGCTGCTGTTGCGGCTGCTGGCCGACGGCCGGCCGGCCGTCGGCACGTCCCGCCGGCC
>JAIEQN010000228.1 GCA_019747685.1 Gemmataceae bacterium | reverse complement strand
GCCGCCGCCGACCTGGACGCCTTCGGCCGCCGGGTCGACCGCCCGGCCGGGCCGGACGACGACCCCGAGCTGCGGGACCGGGAGCGGACCACCTACGCCGGCCTCAAGACCGCCCTGGCCGACGCCACCGCCGGCCTGGCCAAGGTGGCGGCCCGGCTCGACGCCGACGCGGCGGCCGTGGCCGAGGGCAAGCGGAAGGAGGGCTGGGAGGCCGTCACCCAGCGGGCCAAGGAGGTGCTCGGGTTCCTGGACGACGTGATCGCCGTCCAGACCCAGGCCCGCATCTACACCATCACCCTGCCCGAGGCCGGCGGTCCCGAGGCCGACCTGCTGGCCTACGCCAAGACGAACCGGCTCGACCTCCAGAACCGGCTCGGGCTGGCCACCGACGCCTGGCGGAAGGTGACGGTCGCGGCCAACGCCCTGCGGGGGGACGTGAACGTGGTCGCCTCGGCCAACCTGGCCACCGACCCGAACCACGACAACCCGTTCAACTTCGCCGCCGAGGCCAACTCGTACACCGTCGGGCTGCAGCTCGACGCCCCGCTCAACCGGCTGGCCGAGCGGAACGCCTACCGGGCCAGCCTGATCACCTACCAGCGGGCCAAGCGGGCCTACGTCGAGCTGTCCGACCAGGTGGAATTGCAAGTCCGCCGAGACCTCCGCCAGCTCCGCCAGCTCCGGGTCGCGTTCGAGATCTCCCGCCAGCAGTTGTTGTCCGCCGCCCGGCAGTACGAGAACACCCGGCTGTCGCTGGTCGGCCCGCAGGACGCCCAGCGGGCGTCGGACGAGGGCACCGCCCTGACCCTGCTCCAGGCCATCGGCAACGTCCTCAACGCCCGGAACGCCCTGGCCCAGAGTTACGTCGCGTTCGAGCAACAGCGGCTCCAGCTTCTGCTAGACTTAGAGGAACTCCAACTCGACCCCCGAGGGCTCCCCACCAATGCCGCCCCACGAGCTGCTCAGCCCGTCGGCCCCGCCGGCGGCCCCGGCGGACGAGACGACCCTGGACGCCCCGGCCCTGGGGACCCCGGCATCCCTCCGGCCCCCGGGCCCGGGCCTGGCCCCGGGGTCGACGCCCCCCAGCCGCTCGGTCCCCCCCGACCGGTCGGCCCCCCCGGGCCGTAGCCGGCTGGCCCGGGCCGCCCGGTGGGCCGCCGGGGCGGCCCTGCTCGGCGTCCTCGTCTGGGTCGGCATCACCTGGGTCCTGCCCCGCCGGGGCGGGGGCGACGTGCTAACGGCGACCGCCACCCGGGGCGCCCTGCCGATCGTGGTGTCCGACAAGGGCGAGCTGGAAAGCTCCGAGTCGGTCATGGGGCGGTGCGAGGTCGAGGGCGGCGGCAAGCTGGTCTCCATCCTGCCGGAAGGGACCCAGGTGAAGAAGGGCGACTCGGTCGCCAAGTTCGACACCGACGTGCTCCAGAAGGGGATCAACGAGCAGGAGGTGAAGTGGGAGACGGCCGAGGGGAAGCTGAAGGCGGCGGCCAGCGAGCTGGAGGTGCAGAAGAACAAGGCCGAGGGGGAGATCGCCAAGGCCAAGCTCACCCTGACCCTGGCCAAGCTCGACCAGGAGGCCTACGAGAAGGGCGAGTTCCTGGCCCTGTTGGACAGCAAGAAGAGCACCCTGGAGCTGGGCAAGAAGGACCTGAAGGAGGCCCAGGACGGACTGGAGTTCAGCCGCGGGATGGTCAAGAAGGGGTTCTACCAGCAGGAGCAGTTGCGGGCCAAGGAGCTGTTCGTCGAGGGCAAGCAGGCGGCCGTCCGGCAGGCCGAGACCGACCTCCGGGTCCTCCAGGAGTTCACCAAGCGGAAGCAGGAGGTCAAGCTGAAGGCCGAGTCCGAGGACGCCGAGCGGAACCTCCAGCGGACGATCAAGAGCCAGGACGCGGCCAGCGAGAAGGCCGAGAACGAGGTGAAGGCGGCCAAGAAGACGGCCGAGATCGAGAAGAAGCAGCTCGAACGCCTCAAGGCCCAGCTCGACCAGTGCGAGGTCAAGGCCCCCGGGGACGGCATCCTGATCTACGTCAAGTTCCGCCCGTGGGACGACTCGTCCACCATCAAGCCCGGCGCCCAGCTCTACTTCCAGCAGCCGATCTTCAACCTCCCGGACCTGACCCGGATGAAGGTCAAAATGAAGGTCCACGAGTCGGTGGTCAAGAAGGTCAAGGTCGGGCTGCCGGTGACGATGAAGATCGACGCCCTGCCCAACCAGGTGCTGCACGGGAAGGTGATCTCGGTGGCCACCCTGGCCCAGTCGGACAACTGGCGGGGCGGGGGGGTGAAGGAGTACGAAACCTACGTGTCGATCGACGACCTGCCGGCCGACGCCGGGCTGAGACCCGGGATGTCGGCCGAGGTGAAGATATTGGTCAAGACCATCCCGGAGGCCCTGACGGTGCCGGTCCAGGCGGTCACCGAGGTCGGCGGCCAGCACGTCTGCTACGTCGTCTCGGGCGACAAGGTCGAACGCCGCGAGGTGACGATCGGCGACGCCAACGACCAGCTCGTGCAGGTGCTGGAGGGCATTAGTGAGGGCGACCGGGTGGCCCTGGACGCCCGCAGCCGGGCGGCGGCCGAACTCGGCAACACCCCCGACGCCGACAAGAAGAAGGACGAGAAGGGCAAGGCCGCCCCGGCGGCGAACACCAAGCAACAGTAACCACAAAGACACAAAGGACACGAAGAAGGCAGATTTTATAATTGGTTTGTCTGCTTCGTGGTCTTGGTGTCTTTGTGGTTAATCTTTTATGATCTCCTCCCGCCTGACCCACACCGTCCGCCTGGGCCTCCGCAGCCTGGCCGCCCACCGCCTCCGGTCCGGGCTGACCATGCTCGGGATCGTCCTCGGGGTGGCGTCGGTCATCGTCATGCTGGCCGTCGGCGAGGCCGCCCGGTACCAGGCCCTCAAGCAGCTCGAGGACCTCGGGGCCAACACCATCCTCCTCCGCAGCGCCAAGCCGACCGACGAGCCGAGCCAGCAGCAGGGCGTCGACCTGCTGGCCTACGGGCTGACCTACGCCGACCTCGACCGGCTCCGGGCGACCATCCCGACCGTCACCGCCGCCACCCCGATGCGGGAGTACCGCAAGACCGTCCGCCACCTCGACCGCAAGCTCGAGGCCCGGGTGATCGGCATCACCCCGGACTTCCTCCGCCAGCACAACATCCGGCTGGCCGCCGGCCGGGGGGTCGACGCCCTGGACGAGGAGGCCTTCGCCAACGTCTGCGTCCTCGGGGCGGCCGCCGCCGAGACCCTGTTCCCGACCTCCGACCCGATCGGCCGGGCGGTCGCCCTGGACACCCTGGGCGAGCAGAAGTCGTTCACCGTGGTCGGGGTGACGGCCCCGAAGACGCTGGCCGCCGGGGCCGGGGCCGGGGACGCCGACTTCAACAAGGTGGTGTTCATCCCGTTCGCCAGCGACAAGGCCCGGTTCGGGCGGGAGATCATCAACTACAAGACCGGGTCGTACTCGGTCGAGCGGCTGGAGGTCAGCCAGGTGACGGTCACGGTCGGGGCGGTGGCCGACGTGCCCCGGACGGCCGCCGCCATCCAGTCGCTGCTCGACCAGTTCCACCCCCGCAAGGACGTGGTCGTCACCGTCCCGCTGGACCTCCTGCGGAAGGCCGAGGAGACGCAGCGGCTGTTCACCCTGATCCTCGGGTCGATCGCCGGGGTGTCGCTGGTGGTCGGCGGGATCGGCATCGCCAACATCATGCTGGCGACGGTGACGGAGCGGACCCGGGAGATCGGCATCCGCCGGGCGCTGGGGGCCAAGCGGCGGGACATCGCCGCCCAGTTCCTGGCCGAGACGCTGCTCCTGTCGTGCTGCGGCGGGCTGATCGGGGTGCTGCTGGGGGTCGGGCTGGCCTACGCGGTGTCGAACGTGATCGGGCTGCCGACGATCATCCGCCCGTGGGCCCCGGTGGTGGCGTTCGGGGTGTCGGTGCTGGTCGGCCTGGCGTCGGGGGTGTACCCGGCCCGGCGGGCGGCCCGGCTCGACCCGATCGAGGCCCTGCGGGTGGTCTGACCGGCCCCGCCCGGCCGCGGGATCGTTTCGCCACCGATTAATCCAACGATTATTTTCTGTACATTACCGATCTTTCCCATCTTTTCGAGACTTCCGGGTGTGTACGCCCGGAACGTAATCTAGAATGGAGGGATTCACACGGGCTAATGGGTTGCCGGGACCCCGGCTCGCCCGGCCGGCCGCGTTGGGGCCCGAGCGGTGCTGAACCTCTTCGACGCCTCCGACTTCGTACCCCGGTGGGCGTGCGGGAACTGGCCGGCCTGGCTCGGCTGGCTGTTCGTCGCCGCGGACGGGCTGATCGGGCTGGCCTACCTCGGCATCCCGGTGCTCCTGGTGGTGATCGCCCGCCGCCGCCCGGACCTGCCGTTCCGCCGGCTGTTCTGGATGTTCGGGCTGTTCATCGTCGGGTGCGGGACGACCCACCTGCTCGACGCGGTCATGTTCTGGTGGCCGGGCTACCGGCTGGCGGCCGTGTCCCGGGTGGTGACCGCCGCCGCCTCCTGGGGCACCCTGGCCGTCTTGCTCCCGGCCGTCCCGCTGGTCCTCCGGCTGAGGAGCCCGGAGGAGCTGGGGCGGGAGGTGGCCGAGCGGCGGAAGGCCGAGGACGCCTTGCGGCGGGCGAACGACACCCTGGCCGCCCGGGTGGCCGAGCGGACGGCCGACCTGGAGCGGGCCAACGCCGAGTTGGTGCGGACCTCCGGGCTGCTCCGGGCGGTGGCCGACGAGGTCCCGGTGGCCCTGTACGTCAAGGACCGGGACGGGCGGTACCTGCTGTTCAACCCGGCCGCCGGGCGGTTCGTCGGCCGCCGGCCGGAGGCGGTCGTCGGGCTGACCGACGCCGCCCTGTTCGACCCGGCCGGGGCCGCCCACATCGCCGCCCGGGACGCCCGGGTGATGGCGGCCGGGGCGGCCGAGACGGAGGAGGAGGAGCTGACGACGGCCGGCGGGGCGACCCGGGTGTACCTGACCACCAAGGCCCCGTACCGGGACGCCGCCGGGCGGGTGGTCGGGGTCCTCGGGGTGTCCCGGGACATCACCGACCGGAAGGCGGAGGAGGAGGACCGGGCCCGGCTGGCGGCGATCGTCGAGTCGTCCGACGACGCCATCGTCAGCAAGACCCTGGACGGGGTCATCCGGTCGTGGAATGCCGGGGCCGAGCGGGTGTTCGGGTACGCCCCGGCCGAGGCGGTCGGCCGGCCGATCACCCTCGTCATCCCGCCGGACCGGCTGGACGAGGAGAGGGGCATCATCGACCGGCTCCGCCGGGGGGAGCGGATCGACCACTTCGAGACGGTCCGGGTGGCCAAGGGCGGCCGCCGGGTGGACGTGTCGATCTCCGTCGCCCCGGTCCGGGACGCGGCCGGGCGGGTGGTCGGGGCGTCGAAGGTGGCCCGGGACATCACCGACCGGAAGCGGACCGAGGACGACCTGCGGCAGAGCGAGGGGCGGTTCCGGGCGGTGGTCGAGGCCGCCCTGGATTGCATCGTCGCCATCAACCGCCAGGGGCGGGTGGTCGAGTTCAACCCGGCCGCCGAGCGGACCTTCGGGTACACCCGGGCGGAGGTCCTGGGCCGGGACCTGGCCGACCTGGTCATCCCGGCGTCGCACCGGGCGGCCCACGCCGCCGGGCTGGCCCGGTTCCTCACGACCGGCGAGGCCCGCATCCTGAACCGCCGGCTGGTCGGGCTGCCGGCCGTGCGGAAGGACGGGACCGAGTTCCCGGCCGAGCTGGCCGTCGTCCCGATGGGGCCGGCCGACGACCCGGTGTTCGTCGCCTTCATCCGGGACATCACCGACCAGAAGCGGGCCGAGGACGGCCTGCGGCGGAGCGAGAAGCGGTACCGGTCGCTGGTCACAGCCACCGCCGGGATGGTGTGGACGGCCGGCCCCCGGGGCGGGCTCACCGCCGTCGCCGGCGGGGAGGCGTTCATCCCCGACCCGGCCGAGCGGGCGTGCCCGGCCGCCTGGGACGCCATCACCCACCCGGACGACCGGGGCCGGGTGGCCGCCGCCTGGGACGACGCCCTCGCCCGGGAGGAGCCGTTCGCCGTCGAGTACCGGCTCCGCCGGGCCGACGGGGAGTGGCGGCAGGTGGCCGTCCGGGCCGTCCCGGTCGCCGGCGACGACGGCCGGGTCGGGGAGTGGGTGGGGCTGACCGAGGACGTGACCGACCGCCGGCGGCTGGAGGACCAGTTCCGCCAGGGGCAGAAGATGGAGGCGGTCGGGCGGCTGGCCGGCGGCGTCGCCCACGACTTCAACAACCTCCTGACCGTCATCAACGGGTACAGCGAGCTGGTCCTGGAGGTGCTGGGCCCGGACGACCCGGCCCGCCCGCTGGTCGAGGAGGTCCGCCGGGCCGGGGACCGGTCGGCCGCCCTCACCCGCCAGCTCCTGGCGTTCAGCCGGCGGGAGGTGGTGGCCCCCCGGGTCCTCGACCCGAACGCCGTCGTCCGCGACCTGGAGCGGATGCTCCGGCGGGTGATCGGGGAGGACGTGCGGCTGGAGACGGCCCTGCGGCCGGACGCCGGGCACGTCCTGGCCGACCGCGGCCAGCTCGAACAGGTCGTCCTGAACCTGGTGGTCAACGCCCGGGACGCGATGCCGATCGGGGGCACCCTGACCGTGGCCACCCGGCCGGCCGAGGTGAACGGCCGGCCGGCCCCGGGGTCCCCGGCCGTCCGCCCCGGGCGGTACGTCGCCCTGACCGTCCGGGACACCGGGTGCGGGATGACGGACGAGGTGAAGGCCCGGCTGTTCGAGCCGTTCTTCACCACCAAGGGGGTCGGCCAGGGGACCGGGCTGGGGCTGGCGGTGGTCCACGGGGTGGCCGAGCGGGCCGGCGGGGGGGTGGGGGTGGAGTCGGCCCCGGGGGCCGGGGCGGCGTTCCACGTCTACCTGCCGTGGGTGGACGACCCGACCCCGCCGCCGAAGGGCCGGTCGGCCCTGGCCGAGGCCCCGCGGGGGACCGAGACGGTCCTCCTGGTGGAGGACGAGGCGGCCGTCCGGGCGTTGTCGCGGGCGGTCCTGGAGGGGGCCGGGTACGCGGTGCTGGAGGCGGTCGACGGGCGGGACGTGGACCGGGCCCTGGCCGACCACCGGGGGCCGCTCGACCTGGTGGTGACGGACGTGGTGATGCCGGGGGCCGGCGGGTCGGAGGTGGCCGCCCGGGTCCGGGCCGAGTACCCGGGGGTGCGGGTGCTGTTCGTCAGCGGGTACACCGACGACGCCGTCCTGCGGCACGGGGTCGAGCGGGACGGGGTGGCCTTCCTGCAGAAGCCGTTCACCCCGCCGGTCCTGGCCCACGCGGTCCGGGCCGTCCTCGACCGCCCGGCGGCGGTCGGCCCGCCGGCATCGACTTGACTCGCCCGATCGGGAATGTGGAGTACAAGTGTACAAGTCCGTCACGGCGGCTTCGGGCCCCGAGCGGGCGGGGCCGGTGGCGAGCACGACCGGGTCCGGTCGTGCTCGTGGCGGGGCGGAAGCGACGGCCGGTCAACGGGTTCGGTCGCGGCCGCGAGCGGAGCACGCCGGCCCGGTCATGCAGAAACGCTACGAATCCTGGGGAAAACGACCGATTCGCCGGAGAGGGGGGAGGGGGGGTCAACCGACCGAAAACGCCCCCCACCCCGGACGTTGCCCCAACACAAAGTCAGCTCAACAGTTCTGACACACTCAAAAGCCCGGGTCGGTGAACGGGCACGATCGGACACGGCCGGATTCAGCCGGTTGGCTGTCTCAACTCAAGACGACCAAGTAAGCGGGTCCGAGCGGGCGTCCCGCGTCCCGCGGCAGACGCCCGACCCGGACCCGACTGCGACGATGGCCCGTCACCGGCCGCGGAACATCCGCAGCCCGGACCGGCTGCCGCCGTACATCCCGGACCGGCCCGAGGAGTACCCGGAGTACCCGTAGGTCGGGCCGCCGTAGTAGCCGCCGTCGTACCCCACCCTGCCGGCCGGCGTCACGTACCCGGGGTTGTGGTTGTAGCCGAAGCCGCTCGCCGGCAGGACGTAACCCGACCCGTAGGTCATCCCGCCGGCCGGCATCACGTACCCGGTCGAGGGGACGACGTAGCCCTGGGTGGTGACCACCCCGCCGGCCGGTAGGACGTACCCGCCGGTCGTGACCGTGCCGCTGGCCGGGGTCACGGTCCCGGGGGTCGTGGCCGTACCTTCGGTGGGCGTGGTCGTCCCGGACGAGGTCGTGGTGGTGCCGCCGGCCGTGTAGCTGCCCGGCATGGCCGTCGGCACCGAGGACGTGAACCACCCGCCGGAACTCACCCCGCCGTAGGCGTACCCGCCCTGGGTGAACCCGGCGTAGGCGTGGGTGCTGCCGGTGCAGCCGTGGCCGGCGTAGTAGGCCGGCTGGCCGGGGGAGTACATGCCGTACCCGCCCCCGTACCCGCCGCCGGAGCAGCCGCCGCCGTACCCGTACCCGCCGGCGTACATCGCGGCCCCGCCGCCGGAGCAGCCGCAGCCGTCGCCGCCCTTGTCCTTCTTCCGCCGGCCGAACGCCTGGGCGTCGGAGGTGAACAGGGCCACCCCGGCGAACGCCAGGGCGGCGGCCAGGGCCATCTTCTTGGTGTGCATGCGTGACCGTCCTTGTTGCGAGTCGTGCCCGGTCCCGGGAGTCAGCCGCGGCCGGGAAAGCCCGGCCCCGGGCGGCCGACCAGGCGGAGAGGCGGCCCGGCGGTGCGGGCCGTTTTTGCAACCCCCGTGCCTTGTCCAGACTCGCGGCCCTCCCGCAACGCCCGAAGGCACTGATTGCCCGGGAAATGACGGCCCGGCTCGGGAAAATGGGTGGAATCCGGGCAGCCCTTGCGCCCGAACGGTACAGAACTGATCGGTACGGGGTGCCGAGTTGGGAAGTCCGTCGCACAACCGGCCGGGTGCCCCGTAGGGCCGGCGGTGCCGGCCGCGGGGTCGGAGGCCGGCACCGCCGGCCCTACATCAGCCCGAGACTCAGGGCCAGGAGGATCGCCCCACCGAGCAGCAGCCGGTAGACGACGAACACGGCGGTCGAGTACCGCTTGAGGAAGTGCAAGAGCCCGGCGATGGCCAGGTAGCCGACGGCCGCCGACACGACGAGCCCGACCCCCAGGGCCGCCAGGTCGTCGCCGGACGCGAACAGGCTCGGCGGCTCCCCCTCGGCCGGGGCCTTGAGCTTCTTGTACTCGTCGTACAGGTCCTTCAACCCGGCCCCGAGGATGACCGGGACGGACAGGAGGAACGAGAACCGGGCGGCGGCCGGGCGGGAGAGGCCGTCGAACAGGCCGCCGGTGATCGTCGTCCCGGACCGGGACGCGCCGGGCATCAGGGCGCACGCCTGCCACAGCCCGACCCAGACGGCGTCGGGCCAGCCCAGCCCGGCGACCTCCCGGGCCGGCCGGGTCCGCCACCGGGCGTACCACTCGGCCGCGGCCAGCAGCAGGGCGAACGCCGTCGCCACAATCGCCACCGCGGTGACGTTGTAGAAGGTTTCCTTCAGTTGCTTCTTGAACAGAACGCCGACGACTACTGCTGGGACGGTGCCGGCGGCGATCAGCCAGCCGAGCCGGCCGTCGGGGGTGGCCCCGGGGCGGCCGGCCCGGAGGTCGGCGAGTACCCCGCCGAGCACCCGCCCGAGGTCGGTCCGGAAGTAACCGA
The DNA here is from genome assembly GCA_019747685.1 of Gemmataceae bacterium. Classification (GTDB taxonomy): domain Bacteria; phylum Planctomycetota; class Planctomycetia; order Gemmatales; family Gemmataceae; genus Urbifossiella. The sequence continues at coordinate 112 of JAIEQN010000228.1, read as the reverse complement.
CCACCGCCACCAGGGTGCCGAGCTGGACGACGACCGTGAACGGGTCGTGCTGCATCCGCTCGTCCGACCAGCCGAGCAGCTTCTCGGCGACGAGCAGGTGGGCGGTGCTGCT
>JAIEQN010000923.1 GCA_019747685.1 Gemmataceae bacterium | reverse complement strand
GCCTCGTGGACCGAGTCGTACACCCGGCCCCACAGGTTCGTCCCGCTGCTCATCTCGCCGGGGTCGCCCGGCCGGGCCTGCCGCACGTCGAACCGCACCTTGAGGTGACGGTTCTGGGACCAGTACCTCAGCACCTGCTTGGACAGGTGGTTGGACGCCCCCTCCAGGCTGGCCACTAACTCGTCCGTCCGCTGCGAGGTCATCAACTGGTCCAGGTCGAGCCGGGCCAACTCGATCAGCCCGAGCATCGGCCGGTCGGAGTCCTTTAGCCGGAGCCCGTTCTGACCGGTCTGCCGCTCCTTCAGCTTCTCGATGTTGACGTGGCCCTCCATCTGGTGGTACTCGTCGAAGTAGAGGAACTTCGGCCACCGGGCCTTCAGGTGGTGGGTCCAGATGTGCCCGGCGAGGCCCGCCGTGCTGATGCTCAACAGCACCCCCTTCAACTTCTTGGCGGCCTCCGACTCGGCCATCAGGTCGGCCTGGTGGACGGCCTTGGTGCGGGCGTCCGGATCGGGCTCGGCGTCGGCCGCCGCCCGGGCCGCCGCATGGGCCTGTTGACGCTCTTTGCCGTCGGCGTCGAGAACCGTCTGCAACTCCCCCAGGGTGGTGGCGGTGAGTGCCCGGCGGGCCACCTCGTCCGGAAGGGTGTGGTTCGCCACCAGCCCTCGCACGGCCGCCGCCTCGTCGGTGGTTAGCTCGAAGACGACCTCGTTGTCGTACCCTTTGGAGAGGCGGATCGTCGGGCTCGGCAGCACCCCTGCCCCGTACACCCGCTCGACCGCCCCGACCTCGTCCGGACCCAACGTGTACTCGACCCGCACGACGACCGCCGGGGCTTCCTCCTCGGCCTCGACCCGCTGTCGGTATTCCTCGACCTCGGCCCGGGGGTACTCGTCGGTCACGTCGAAGTTGCCGTGCTCGGCGACGACCGGGTTGAGCTTGTACAGAGCCTGGAGGACGGCCGTTTTGCCGGACTCGTTCTTGCCGACGAGGCAGGTGATGTCGCCGACCTCGAACGGGTTCGACCGGCGGATCGACTTGTAGTCGGTGATCTCGACACGGCTCAGCTTCACGGGCGTCCCCCGGCGGCGTGACCCGGCCCCGGCCGGGTGCGACCGCTCCGTAGCCGACTGCCGACGACAGGCGATCGCCAGAGTGAGTATTTTCGGCGGGTTCGGGCCGTCGCAAGGTCGGTTGATGTAGCCGCAACTGGTAGAGTCAGGGCCGCAGCCCCTTGGCGATCGTGCCGAACAGGTCGAGGGCGGTCTGCATGTCCTCGGCGATCTCGGCCGCCAGGTCGTCCGGGTCCGGCAGGGCGTCCCCGTCGTCCAGCGTCTCGTCCTTCAGCCAGAACAGGTCGAGGTTGAGCTTGTCCTGCTTCACCAGTTCGTCGTACCCGAACGACCGCCACCGGCCCTGCGGGCCGGCGTCGGTGTAAGTGGCCGCCCGCTCGTGCCGCCGGCCCGCCTTGTAGACCTCGACGAACTCGTCCAGGTCGGCCCGCCGGAGGGGGTTGGTCTTCAGGGTGAAGTGCCGGTTGGTCCGCAGGTCGTACACCCACAGGCGGGTCGTCCACGGCTCCTCCCGGGCCGGCTTGGCGTCGAAGAACAGGACGTTGGCCTTCACCCCCTGGGCGTAGAACAGCCCGGTCGGCAGCCGCAGCAGGGTGTGAACGTCGCACGTCTCCAGGAGCTTCCGCCGGACCGTCTCCCCGGCCCCGCCCTCGAACAGGACGTTGTCCGGGACCACCACCGCACACCGGCCGTGCGGCTTCAGCAGCGACTTGACGTGCTGGAGGAAGTTGAGCTGCTTGTTCTTCGTCGTGGTCCAGAAGTCCGGCCGCTCGTAGGCCACGTCCTCCTTCTCCACCTCCCCGTCCCCGGTCACGATGGCGATCGACGACTTCCGGCCGAACGGCGGGTTGGTCAGGACCAGGCTGTGCTTCTGGCTGGGCGGGGCGGCCAGGGCGTCCACCCCGGCGGCGACCGGGCACGGGTCGGCGTCGATCCCGTGCAGGAGCAGGTTCATGACGCACAGCCGGGCGGTGTTCGGAACCAACTCGACCCCGTGGGCGAACCCCCGCTTGAGGTGCCTCAGCCGGTCCCGGTCCATGTCCCTGGCGTGGTGCTTCAGGACGTACTCGTGGGCGGCCAGGAGGAACCCGCCGGTCCCGCAGGCCGGGTCGCAGACCGTCTCCTCGGTGTCCGGCCGGGGCTGGACCACGTCCACGATCGCCCGGATCAGGTCCCGGGGGGTGAAGTACTGGCCGGCCCCCTTCGGCGACTCCTCGGCACCCTTGGACAGCAGCCCCTCGTACACGTCCCCCTTCACGTCCGCCTGCATCGCCGACCAGTTCTCCTTGTCGATCAGGTCCACGATCAGCCGGCGGAGGGTGGCCGGGTTCTGGATGTCCGGGCGGGCCTTCTTGAACACCGCCCCCAACATCCCCGGGCGGGTGGAGAGGTGTTCGAGGACGTGCCGGTAGTGGGCCCCCAGGTCGTCCCCGTCCTTGGCCAGCAGGCTCGGCCAGTCGTACCCCTCCGGGACGACCGACGGCCGGCTGTGCGGCGGCCGGGTCTGTTCGTCCGCCATCTTGAGGAACAGCAGGAAGGTGATCTGCTCGGTGTAGGCCAGGTAGCTCAGCCCCTCGTCCCGGAGGACGTGGGCGAAGTTCCAGGCTTTGGCCACGATCTGCTGGCTGGCATTACTCATGTGACCCGTGATGCCCCATTTGGCCCCATTTGGCCCCATTTGGCCCCATTTGGCCTTATTCGGCTTGTCGGCCTTACTGGGCGTACTGGGACGGCTACACCAGGGACCACCTGGCCCCTGCCCCCCGCCCGGAGGTCTGGATCAGGCCCCACGATTTCAACAGCGTCAAATCGTTCCGGAGGGTGCGGTCCGGGATGTTCGGATCGACGCCAGCCCGGATGGCGTCGGCCCGGTGCGGCCGGCCGTCCCGCAGGGCGTGCAGGATACGCCGCTGGCGGTCGGTCAGGTCGTGTTCGATCCGGTGGGGCGGGACATACCCGCTCGGGATGAACCGGACGGTCACGTCCCCGGCCCGCTCCTCGAACTCCGGCGGCGGGTGGCCGGCGGCCACGCACAGGTCGATGATCCGCTGCGTCCCCCGGCCCCACTTCTCGATCAGCCCCCGGCGGAAAAATACCTCGGCCAGGAGCGGGTTGCGGGGCTTCGAGACGTGGTCCCGGACCAGGTCGGAGACGGTCAGCCCGAACGGCAGGGTGCCGGTGCTGGTGATCTCCACCCGGTCGTCGTACACGGCCACGCTGACCGCCCCGCCGGGGATCGAGTAGTCCCGGTGGGCCAGGGCGTTGACCAGGGCCTCCCGGAGGGCCAACGGCGGGAACAGCGGCTCGTCCTTCCGCTCCATCACCCCCGGCTCGAACCGGCCGGCGACCGGCAGGTGCCGCCGCAGAAACAGGTCAGCCTCTCGGAGCAGCTTGAAGGCGTGCCCGGTCAACTGCTGCTGGTCCAGGAACTCGGCCTTCGTCACCCCCCGGAACCGGGCCAGCCGGAGGGCACACTGGGGGTAGTCCGGGAACGGCTCGACGGCGAAGGCGACGACGGCCGCCTGGGTGGTCCGCTGGGCGTTCACCAGGCCCAGCTTTTCCAGGGCCTGCCGGGGGTCGGTGATGGGCGTCTCCAGCCGGCCGGCGGCGACGGCGTCCGACAGCATCCGCCGGACCTCGGGCATGTCCAGGACCGGGGAGCCGGCCGCCGGCAGCGTCTCCCACCGCCGGGTGGCGTGATCCCGCTCCAGGAGCCGCCGCTGGTACTCGGCCTGCGGCAGGACGGAGGTGGTCGAGTTCAGCCGCCGGTAGGGCCGGCCGTTGTAGGTGTGCGGGGCGACCGGGCTGGCGTCGGCCTCGATCACCAGCACCCGCTTGCCGTCCGGTAGCAGCACCCACTGCTGACGGAACGGGGCGGCCGGGTCGAACTGGGCGAGAACCTGGGCCATGTCCTTGAGGGTGGCGTCGGACACGTCCTGGCCCCGGATTTTTCCCGCCTCGGTGACGCCGATCAGGACCCGTCCGCCGGACCCGTTCAGCATCCCGCACAGGGTCCGCATGGCCGCCTCCCGCTCGGCCGTGGTCTTCTTGAACTCCAGGGTGTCGGATTCGCCCTTGGCCACCTCGGCTTCCAGGTCCGGGACGGTCACGAGGCACCACCCTTCCGCCGGCCGGCCCTGCCCGCCATCGGGGTCGTCCGCTGGCCGGTGCCCGTGGGGGCATACCCGTTCGCCTTCAACCAGGCGATCTGGGCGACAACAACTTCCGGCGAGAACTTTTCCCGTTTGGTCGGGTGCCAGCCGTACACCTCGGCGGTGATCGCCTCGTCGTCGTGCGGGCGGCCGTCCAGGAGCAGGTCGTTCCAGGCGGCGTACACGGTGGCGAACAGTTCGGCCCCGGCCGAGTCGAGGGTGCCGAAGTGGGCCAGGAGTCGGTCGAACCCCGCCCGGCGATCGCCCAGCAGGACGGCCGCCTCTGCGGCAGCGGCTGGGGTGCCAGGCGTCATCGAGTAGGTTGTCCTCTCCTTCTCCCTCTTCTGGTCCTGAAAGTCGAACCAGCCCCGCTTCCGGCCGAACCGCTCGGCCTTGTGGATGTCCTCGTCGAACGGGCCGTACTTCTCCCGCTTGAACAGCAGACCGAGGGGCACGCCAAACAGGTTCTGGGCGAAGTAATGGAGCTTGGCCATAATCGTCCGCCCGGGCGGAGTCACGATCTGGTCGAGGATGTACGCCGTCTGCCGGCCGACGACCTCCAGGACGGCCCGGACCGGGCTGCGGCGGCCGGGCTTGGTAGCTCGTATCCGGGCCGGCTGGCTCCGCTGCTGGCGGATGCGGTCGAGCAGCACCGAGGCGGGCTCGTCGGCCGGGTTCTGGGGAACGAGCCGCCCCTCAAAGGCCCGCTTTAGAATGCCCTGCCGGAGCCGGCCAGCCCGGACCAGGTTGGCCTCCACTTGGGCCGCCACCTGGTTTACGACCGACAGCCGACGTTCGACCTCTTCGATGATGGCCGACTGTTCGGCCAGGGGCGGGACGGGCACCGGGAGGGACGAGATTTTCGTGACACTGAGGGTGTACAGCCCGCTCGTCGAGGCGGCGACAGCCATCACCTGCCTGTTGCCGAAGGGGGAATTCCAGTAGGCGTCGAAGAACCTGGGGTCGCCGATCAGGAGGCGGACCCGGATGAGGTGGTTCTGGTGGACGCAGTCGGTGATTTCGTCGGTCCAGATCGCAGAACGGCCGATCTCTCCGATGCTGCCGTTCCCCTCGACAATCAACAGGTCCCCAGGTTCGAGCCGTAGCCGCTCAAGTTCGCCGTCGAACAACTCGATCTGGTGGACCTCGCTGAGGTCGAGCCGGCCCCGGTAGACGTTCGCCACCCGGAGGAAGGGGAACGAGTTTTTCGCCGGGGCACGCTTCGGCTGCTTTTGGATACCGCCCTGTATCTCGGCGAGTTGTTCGACGGTCGCCCAGCACCATCCGGCCGGGATCGGCGGCAGGCCCTCGGTGTTCGCCGAGACCGGCTCGGAATACTTCGCCTGCCAACCCTTCGACGGTTCCTTGCCGGCGGCGGCGAACTTGGCCCGCTGGGCGGCCTCCCAACGACGGCGGCGGTCGGCCGAGATGCGGTCGAGCAGGGCCGACGCCGGCCCGGCGTCCGGGTGCCGTGACCGCCACTCCTCGGTCAGTTTGCCGTCGATGGCGGCCTTCAACACCGCCGCTCGGTATCGCCTCAGCCGGACCCGCACCCGCTCCAGGGCGGCCACCGCCGCATCCAGGTCGGAGAACAGTTCCTCCACCTTGGCCACGATCCGCCGCTGCTCGTTCAGCGGGGGCACCGGCACCGGGAAGCCCCGCAAGACGCCCTTGTTGATCGACGCCAGGTTCGTCGTCTGCTTCCCGGTCCGGGTGAACCACCGCTGGCCGAAGTAGTTCCCGTGCATCGACACGAACTTCGGCTCGACCGCCGCCCGGCACGGCCTGGCCCGGAAGATGTGGTTCTGGTGGATGCACTCGGCCAACTCGCCGCCCCACACCCACCCCCGGCCGAGCTTATCCCGGTCGCCGCCCTCGGTGAATAGGATGTCGCCGGGCTGGAGCCGGAGGGCGTCGATTACCTCCGGAGTGGCGGGGATCGTCTTCACCTCGTCGAGGTCCGGATACCCCCGCTGGACGTTGGCGACCCGCAGGTACGGGACCTCCCGGACCGGCCCTTCGTGCCTCCGCTTCTGGTCCTTGGTGATCCCGCCCTCGATGTCCGCAACCGCCTCCAGGGTGGTCCAGCACCAGCCGGGCGGGAGCGGCGGAAGGTGAGCAGCGTCGGCCGGTTCAGAGCCTGATAAAGCAATGCCTGTGGTCACGCCGCCAGCCTCGCATTCAGGTCGTCGAGGATGGCGGTGAGCTTTTCCCCGAAGAGGGCGTGGGCCGCCCCCAGCCCGCCGAGTTGGGCGAACACCCCGAGGTCGAAGTCGTCCGGCTCGACCGCCAGGCTGTTGGCGATGTGGTCCCGGATGGCGTCCAGCCACCGCAACTGGTCGGCGGTGAACTCCACCCCGGCCGCCCGCTGGTCGGCCAGCCACCGCCGGAACCGCTCCCCCACCGTCTCGGTGAACGGGACGATCGGGTCGTCCGGCTGGACCGCATGACGGACCAGGGCGATCACGTCCACCAGCTTCCCGCACCGCCCCTTCACCGCCTGCGGCTCGACCGCCTGATACGCCGCCCACACCCGCTCCGGGGAGGCCCCCAGGGGAGGCCGCTTCAGGGCCTCGGCCAGCTCTTTGACGTGCTGGAGCCGCAGCCCGGCCCGCCGGGGCCGGCTGTAGAACACCCGGACCGCCTCCAGTTCGTCCTTGTTCGCCTCGATGAAGTCCTTGAAGCTGGTCACGAGCGAGCGGGCCTTCTCGACCGCCGTGGCGTCGAACCCGGCCGAGATCAACTCGTCCTGGTTGACCTCGTCCAGCACTTGGTCGTGCTGCCGGCGGACGTCCCGCAGCCGGTACCGCAGGGCCGGGTCGTGGAACGGCTTGAGGGCCTGGCGGATCATCTCGTCCTGCACCTGGTCCAACTGCTTCTCGGTCGGCTGCTGACCGGGGGGAGTCCGTACTTTTCGGCCGCCCGGGCGGCCTGGGCGTCCGGGTCGAGCGACGTGAGCAGCCCGGCCGCCAAATCCGGCACCGCCCGCCCGCCCGCCAGCCCCGCCAGTTCGGCCCGCTGGGCGTCGGTGAGTTGGCGGTCGAGCCGGGTCAGCCGGGCGGCCAGGGTGGACGCCAGGTCGGGACCGGCCATCCCGACGGCCACGTTGTTCAGCAGCTTGTCCAGCGGGACCGACGGCTGGCGGTCGAGCGGCTTCGACTCGGTCTTGTCCTGCTCGCACACCCCGACCGCATCGACGATGACGAAGTGGGTCTTGGCCGGGGCGTCCTCCCCGCCGACCGACTGTATCTCGTCCCGGGAGGCGATCCTCGCCCCCCGACCCTTCATCTGCTCGAAGTACCCGGCCGACTTCACGTTCCGCAGGAAGACCAGACATTCGAGCGGCTTCACGTCGGTGCCGGTGGCGATCATGTCCACCGACACGGCCACCCGGGGGTTGAAGCTGTTGCGGAACTCGGCCAGCAGGTCCTCCGGCTTCTTGCCGGTCGTCCGATAAGTAATCTTCTGGCAGAAGTCGCCGCCCCGGCCGAACTCCTCCCGGACGACCCGGGTGATGTCCTCGGCGTGGTTGTCGTCCTTGGCGAAGATCAGCGTCTTCGGGACCTCCTTGCGGCCGGGGAAAATCTCGGTGAACAGCCGGTCCCGGAAGGTCCGGACGACCAGCCGGATTTGGTCCGGGTTGACCACGTCCCGGTCGAGTTGGGTGCCGTTGTAGGTCAGGTCGTCGTCCAGGGCCTCGTACCGGTCCTTCCGGGTCCGCCGGTCCCGGCGGGGGACGAACAGCCCGGGCTCGGCCTCGATCGTGGCCCCCTCCTCGGTGATCTTGGTCCGGATGCGGTACACGTCGAACCCGACGTTCACCCCGTCGGCGACGGCCTGCTCGTGGCCGTACTCCATGACCAGGTTGTTGGCGAAGAACCCGATCGTCTGCTTGGTCGGGGTGGCGGTCAGGCCGACGAGGAAGGCGTCGAAGTAGTCCAGCACCTGCCGCCACAGGTTGTAGATGCTCCGATGGCACTCGTCCGCCACGATGAAGTCGAACGCCTCGACGGGGAACTTCGGGTTGTAGGCGACGGCCGCCACCTCCTTGGCCGGCCCGCCCGTCTCGTACAGCGACCCCTCCTCGTTCCGCTCGTCGAACTCGGCCTCCCCCCGGAGCATCGAGTACAGCCGCTGGATGGTGGTGATGCACACCCGGCAGACCGGGTCGAGGGCGTTCTTGGTCAGGTGCTGGACGTTGTACTCCTCGGTGAACGCCCTCCCGGTGGCAGGGCTCGTGTACTGCTGGAACTCCCGGAAGGTCTGCCGGCCGAGGTTGGTCCGGTCCACCAGGAACAGCACCCGCCTGGCCCCGCCGTACTTGACCAGCCGATACACGGCCGAGATGGCGGTGAACGTCTTCCCGCTCCCGGTGGCCATCTGGACCAGCGACCGGGGGCGGTTCTGGGCGAGCGACTTCTCCAGGTTCGTGACCGCCTCGGCCTGGACCCGCCAGAGTTTTTCGTCGGCCAGCGGCGGCATGTCGGCGAGCGACGAGCGGAGTTGCCGGTCCAGGCCGACCAGCCGCAACAACTCTTCGGGCCGGTGGAAGGCGAACACCGGCCGGCTGCGGGGGGCCGGGTCGAGCAGGTTGGTGAACTGGGTGACGGTGCCGGTCGCCTCGTAGTGGAACGGGAGCGGGAGGCGGTGGGCCGGGATGCCCGGCGGGAGGGCGGTGACGTACTTGGTGGACTGGACCTCGACGCCGCTGAGCGAGCCGTGCCCCTCCGGCTTGGCCTCGACGGTGCCGTTCACCTTGCCGTCGGCGTACAGGGCGTAATCGACCGCCCCGGACGGTAGTTGGAACTCCCGGACGGCCACCCCGGGCTGGGCGTAGATGTTCATCCGCTTGCGGTCCTGGACGGTCCAGCCGCAGGCGGCGAGTTGGCGGTCGATCTCGTGGCGGGCCAGCAGTTCGGGCGTCATTGGGGCGGACCCGGGCGGGGGTCGGGACGGCCAGTATGGCACGTGGCTGGCCGGCTGTCGAAGTCGGCAGGCCGGGAGGCCACGGCGGCGGACCCCTCGACGGTCTACGGGGACCGGCCGGAACCGCAAGACGGTCAGCCTCCGGAGATGTGCAACGGCATATGGCCGAGCCGAGCCCGATCGGTCGGCATCGTGTCACAAAATTGGCGAATCGAGACTCAAACCGAAAAAAGTCTGCGGGCGGGGTGGTCGTCCCCAGGGCGGCGAAGCCTCTCCTGTGTTTCGGAATTGAGGTCCATCCACAGCAGGTCGGCCTGGAGGTGGCCAAGCCACGCCGACGTGCTGCCAGCGAAAAATCGCACGGACCTGGTACATATCCGGACCAGGGGGGTTCGATGACCGCTGACGATGAGAGCTACTTGCGGGGTGAGGTGAGCCGAATCGAGGGCCGGCGGATGCCGTTTGGACCCTATCAGGGGATGGCGTTGAGCGACATTTGCTCCCAGTACCTCCACCGCCTGCTGTCGTGGGACCGGCTAAGAAGCCCTAACTTTACCGGTCGAGCAGGCGGTACGAGCAGACCTTGATGCACGCCAGGGTGAGGAACGCCTGGT
>JAIEQN010000617.1 GCA_019747685.1 Gemmataceae bacterium | reverse complement strand
AGCCGAGGACCTGGCCGCCCTGGACGCCGCCGTCGCCCCGCTCGATGAGGTGGCCGACCTGGTCGCCCGGGCGGCCCTGCTGGCCGCCGGCTACCACCGCCCCCACCGCGGCCCGTGGAGGAAGCGCCGTGCCCGACCCGACCCGGAAGCCGCTCCGGCAGGAGGGTGACGCTCTGGCGGTCGACACCCGGGCGGCCGGCCGTTCCCTCGAAGAGGTCCGATCCATTCTCGACCGGGCCCAGCGGGGCGACGAGTCGGCCGCCCCGGAGGTCCGGCGGCTGCTGGCGGCGGCCGGGACCGCCGACGCGGTCGGGTGGAACCTGGCCGACCGGGCCTCCCGGGCGCTGCTCGCGGCGTTCGCCGGGGACAACCTCCTGGCCCGGGAGGCGGTGTGCCGGAAGATGGACGAGCTGCGGGCCGAGCTGGGCGGGCCGTCCCCCTCCCCGGTGGAGCGGCTCCTGGCCGAGCGGGCGGTGTGCTGCTGGCTGCACCTGTACCACCTCGAACACGCCTACGGGTCCAAGGCGAGCATGTCGTTCGACCTGGCCGCCCACTACCAGCGGTCGATCGACCGGGCCCACAAGCGCTACCTGTCTGCGCTGAAGGCCCTGGCCGAGGTCCGCCGGCTGGCCGGCCCGACCGTCCAGGTGAACATCGCCCGCAAGCAGGTCAACGTCGCCGGCGGGACGCCCGCCGCCCCGACATCTTGACCTCCGCCGGTCGGGCCAGGTCAACCCGTGTCACCCTCTGACGGCCCTGGACAATCCCTCGGGCACAGTGTATGTGTGTATAAGTCGCCGCGGGTGGCGACCCGGGGCTGACCGCGATGGGCCACGTCCGGCTGGGGACCCTGCCGCGGTCGAGGCGGTGGGGGCAGGTGGTCGAGCTGGCCGGGCTGGGGGCCGGGGCTGCCCAGATGGCGGCCGCCGTTCTCCATGCCGCGGACCGCCACCTCGCGGCCGCCCACCAGGACCCGGGGGTCGTCGCGGCCGTCCGGCTACTCTTGCTTTTGCCGGTCGCGGCCCGGGCCGACGACTTCGCCGAGGGGCTGCGGGCGATCGGCCTGACCGTCCCCGACGAGCCGGGGCTGATGGACGTGCTGGCCGCCGCGTCGGCCGCGGTGGACGCCGCCACCCCCGGCAACCGCGGCCGGACCGACCTCAGCGACATGGCCCGGGGGGCCCTCGGCGGGTCGCTGATGGGGGTCGTCGGCGGCCAGCTCAACACCCTGTTCGGGGCCGACCCGGGGGATGTCCGCCGCGCCTTCGCCCGGTTCGCCACCGCCCACCAGATCGGCGTCCTGGCCCACGACTTCTTCGCCCGCTTCCTCCATAAGTTCCTTGACTACCACCTGTCGAAGACGCTGCCCCTCCACGTCGGCCCGGGCAAGCGGTTCGACAGCCTGGCCGCCAAGGAGCGGCTGGACCGGGAACTCGCCCACCACTGCCGGGAGCGGGCGCTGATCCTCCGTGACTTCGCCGGCGGGTGGTGGTCGAAGACCCGGTGGCAGGCCGGCGGGGAGATCGCCCCCGCCCGGGTCCGGGCGTTCGTGGCCGGGGCGGTCCGGAAGCTGACGGACGAACTCCGGGCGGAGGGGGCCGCCTGATGGCCACCGACCGCGCCATCCTGTGCGGCGGGCTGCCCGGCGGGCGGCTGCCGGTCGACGACCCCGATCCCCTCCTCCTGTCCCGGTACGGGGGCGACCCGAACGTCCGGGTCCAGGTCGAGCGGGTCCGCCGGGAGCTGGCCCGGGAGCCGGGGGACGTGCTGCTCGACCTGCTCGACCTGGCGGCCTACGTGTACGCCGGCGAGCAGGCCGTCCGCCGGGGCGGCCCGGCGGCCGACGACCTCGGGGCGACGTGGCGGCGGCGGCTGTTCTTCCGCGTCCCAGTGCGTTGCCCGGAGGTCTGGCGGGACCCGGCCACGACGGACCTGCTCCGGGACGTACTCGGGTTCCTGACCGACGACGAGTACCTGTGGGACTTCCGCCCGTGGCGGGGGGACCGGCCGTCCTACCAGCAGTACCTCGACTTCGACACCACCCCGTTCACCGGGGCGGTCGAGGACGTGGTGATGTTCTCCGGCGGGCTGGACTCGCTGGCCGGGGCCGTCCGCGAGGCCCTGGGCGACCGCCGGCCGGTCCTGCTACTGAACCACCGGTCGGTCAGCAAGTTGGCCCCCGAGGTCGAGTGGCTGGCGGCCGAGCTGGCCCGCCGGGCCGGGTCCGGCGGCCGCCGGGCCGGGCGGACGACTACCGCGGCGCGGTGGCTGCGAGTTGGTCGAGCAGGGCGGTCCGGTCGGCGAGGGCCTGCCAGACCTGGTCCAGCGCGGTGCGGGACTCGGAGAAGGCCCGATTGTACTCGCCCTGCACCTTCCTCCGTACCGCCTCCGGCTGTTCGGGCGTCTGGGCCAACTCCCGGGCTTTGTCGTCTACCTCCTTGAACACCCGGCCGAGTGCCGCCCGCGCCTCGTCGACGTTCTGGTCGGCAGCCCGGATGCGTCCCAGGACCGCATCACGCTCGGCGACCGCGCGTTCCGCGGCGGCTTCCCGCTCAGCCGCCCGGCGGTCAGCCGCGAGCCGGTCCAACGCCCACCCGGCGGCAACGATCCCCAGGCAGGTGGCTAGGGACGCAGTCACACAGATCCACAGGCGGCGATCCGCCTCAGCCCGCGTGCGATCCTCCCCAGCCTCGACGGCTTGGGCGGCTATTGGCAGCAGTGCGATTACTGCCGCTGCCGTAGCTTGGCAGCCGGCCTCGGCTTTCTGGCAGTCCGCCTCGGCCTTGACGGCCCGGTCGGCGACCCGTTGCAGCTCGGCCACCTTCGCCGCCGCGGCCCGGCGGTCGTCTTCCGCGCGGTCGGCCTGCTCCCGGGCCTTCTCCAGCTCCTCCAACGCCGCTTTGGCATTCGCCGGTCGGTGGTCCGTCTCCGGGTCGAGGAACTTGCGGATAAAGTCGGCCAGCTCGGGCGGGAGGGCGTTCAGCGCCGGGTGGTCCAGGACCGGGCCGGAATCCGGCGGCGGCCCGGCGACCATCCGGTACAGCACCGCCCCGACGGCGAACAGGTCGGCCCGGGCGTTGACTTCTTCGTACCTCTTCTGCTCCGGCGCCATGTAGGCGGGCGTGCCGGCACCGCCGGGCTTGCCAGCCACGGCCGGGCGGTGGACGCCGAAGTCGAGTACCTTGACCCGCCCCGTGTCCCGCTCGACCCACAGGTTTTGCGGTTTCACGTCCGTGTGGATGATGCCCGCCCTGTGGATGGCGATCAGGCCGGTCAGCACCTCCTCGGCCACCCAGTTCAGGTCCGCCGCCGGGGACGGGAGCGGGCGGCACCGTAACCAGTCCTCCAGCGTGGCCCCCTTCAGGAGTTCCATCACCAGGTAGAACCGGGCGCCGCTAGTCCGGGCGTCATGGACCGTGACGACGTTGTCCTTTTCGACCCCGTCGGTCGAGCGAACCCGGGATAGGGCCTGAACCTCCTTCTTGAACCGATCGCGGAACTCTTTGTCGCCCGCCAGGTGCGGGTGGATGACTTTAACGGCGACCGGCCCACCCAGGTCGAGATGATGGGCGAGATAGACGACGCCCATGCCGCCCGAGCCGAGTTCGCGGACCAGTTGGAATCGGTCGAACCCGGCGTTCGACGGCCGGGTCTCCAACCGGGCCAGGACGCCGGCGACGGCCGCCTGCGAGGCGAGCGGCGGCGGGGTCCTCAACACGTCCGCCAGCTCCGCCGCATCCGCTGCGAGGTCGTCGGTCGGGTCGTCGTCGGCCCCGGGGTCGGGCGACATGGGCGGCTCCGGGAAACGATGATGCCCGGCCGGGCAAACCCGGCCGGGAGAGGGAGGGGTCGGTATCGACGAGCCGGCTAGCGGGCGAGCGGCAGGCCGCGGACCAGGGGGTCGAGGCGCTGGACCTCGTCCCGCGCAGCACTCACCTTCTTGGCGGCCGCCTCAACCTCGGCCAGGGACGTCGTCAAGGCCTTATCCCCGGCGGCCGCCTTGAGTCCGCCGTCGGCCAGCTTCTGGTCGACGGCGGCCCGCTTCACTTTCAGCTCCGGCGTCTCCGTCCGGCCGCGGTCGACCTCCTTCCGAAACCAGTCGGGCACCGGGGGCTCCACATGCTTGTTCTGGTCGATGAGCGCGGCCGCACCCAGGCGGGCGTACGTCTGCTCGGCGAACACGACCAACTCCTTGTGCAGTTGGGCTTGGCCCTCCCTGATCGCGGCCGCCTCGCCGACGAGTGCCCGGGCCTTCCCCACCGCCGCCGCGAACTCCCCCTCGGCGGCCTTCAGCCGGGCCTCGGCGGCGGTCTTCTCTTCGGTCAGCTTGACCCCGGCCAGCGGCCTGGCGTCGGCGGTCGTCATCCGGACCGTCAGGGTGGCCGCCTGCTCGACCGGCACCACCAGTTCGCCGGACACGGCCAGCCCGATGTTCGCGGTGAACGTGGCCCGGTCCACCAGCTTCAGCCCGCGGCCCAGGACGAGGGCCCCGTCGCCCTCCTTGCGGTGGTACGTCTGCCGGAACCGCCGCAGCTCGTCGTCCGACTTGAACATCTCCTTGCCCATGTTCGACCAGTGGCCGCCCCAGTCCACGCCGATCTTCACGAAGTCGAGGTCGATCCCGACGTTCAGGCCCCCCTTGATGCCGCCGTTGGTCACGACCTCCCGGGCCAGCTGGTTGGCCCGCTTGTGGTCGGTGGTGTCGCCGAGTACGTCGAGGTACTTGTACATCAGGACGATCGGCTGGTAGGCCTTCGGGTCCAGCCCCAGGCCCTCCATCACGACCTTGTTCAGGGCGGCCGCCTCCTCGACCGAGCGGATGTGCCGCTCGCCCATCTTCCCGGCGAGCTGGGCGAAGAAGGTCGCGCTGGCCCGGTCCAGCTCGGCCCCGATCCAGGGGTTGTCCTGGTAGCGGCGGAGCTTGTCCGCCCCGAGGGCCTGCTGGTACATCGCCCGCACCCCGGCCGCGGTGACGTACTCGGCCCCGCCCTGGTCGGCGGCGCGGTACTGGTCCGTGCCCTTCAGGTCGTCGGCCGACACCCCGACGGACGCCCGCTGGAGCCCCAGCGACTCGTGGTAGACCCGGGCGTCCAGGATCAGCCCGGTCTTGCTGTCGATCAGCCGCTTGAACTCGGCCACCCGGTCGGCCGGGACGGTCACGGCGATCAGCCCGGTCTCGCCTA
Source organism: Gemmataceae bacterium (assembly GCA_019747685.1). Taxonomy (GTDB): domain Bacteria; phylum Planctomycetota; class Planctomycetia; order Gemmatales; family Gemmataceae; genus Urbifossiella. The sequence goes on along the minus strand of JAIEQN010000617.1, from coordinate 4,558 downwards.
GGTTCAGCCGCCCCGCCCCCGGCTCGCCCAGCGGGGCGACGGCGGCGTACGGGGCGTTCGGGCAGGTGAAGCTCAGCCCGGACAGCCGCATCGGGGAGGGGGCCCCGGCGACGTTCTGTACCGCCCGGGCCATCGCCCGGCGGGCCTGGTCGGGCAGCCCCGGGTGCGAATACTGGACCCGGAGCGAGACGACGGTCCCGCCGGCCACCGGGACCTCGTCGTACTTCCTCCCCGACTCGTCGAACGGCAGCGGCCGGAGGGTCGGGCTGTAGTAGTACCGGGCCGGGTCGGTCGGGGTGGCGACCGACTCGAAGACCGTCACCTGGCTGCCGGTCAGCGGGTCGATGAAGTCGATCTCGGTGTTGCGGACGGCGCTCTTGCTGGTGGTGGGCGGGGCGGGGGCGACGGCCGGCGGGGGCGGGTCGGCCGGCGGCCGCCCGGCCCCATACACGACGGCCGCCCCGAGGCCGCACGGCAGGGCGACGGCGAACCCCTTCACGAGCCAGGACTTCGCGGACATGATCGGCTCTCCCGGTCGGGCCTCCGCCGGCACGGCGGGTCGGCCCTCACACGAACTACGGGCGGCCTCCCGAAATCTGGTTCGACATCGGTAAGATTTTATCCGTCCACCTCCCGGACCTCGGCGGCGATCATCCGCAGTACCCGCCGGTAGTCTTCGTACACCTTGGCCGCGCTGAGTTCCAGGTCATGGGCGACGGCCGACGGCTCCTCACCCTTCGCCCGCCGCTCGAACACCTCCCACGTCCGCGCTTCGACCCGGGAGCGGACGCTTTCCGTCGCGGCATATAGGGCCACCCGGCGGAACTCGGCCTCCTCGATCTCGATCAACCGCATGTCCGGCGGGGCGGTGCGGTCGGGAATGTCCCCGTCGATCGGACTTCCCTCGCGGGTCCGCCGGCGCCAGACATCGACCGCCCCGTTGCGGACCGCGCGGCTGAGGTAGCGGCGGAACCAGCCGCGGGCCGGACCGCGGGCGGGATCGTGTTGCGGCCGGCGTTTGATCACGCGAAGGCAGACACCCATCGCGATGTCCTCGGCGTCGTCCGAGCCGACACCCCACCGGCCGTACTTGCGGGCGGTGGCCGCCAAGAGCGGGCTGTAGACCCGGTAAAACTGTTCGGCCGCCGTCCGGTCGCCCTGTTGCAGGCGGCCGAGCAACGTCGACGAGGTGGGCTGCGATGACAGGCCCACGGGGCACCACGGCTGGAAAGGGGAATATTGGCCCCATGCTAGCCGCCCGCCGAACGGCGGACAACGGCCGGTTCCGGGCCCACGCGGCGAAGCCGCTGGCCGACCACCTCGCCGACTGGGACGCCGACCTGCGGGCCAAGGGGAACACCCCGGCCCACGCCGCCCTGGTCGCCGGCCGGGCCCGGCGGCTGGCGGGCGACTGCGGGTTCGCCCGGGTCGCCGACGTGACGGCCGCGAAGGTCCAGCAGTTCGTGGCCGGCCAGTGGGCCGCCGGCCGGTCGGTCCAGACGGCCAACTTCTACCTGCAAGCAGCCAAACAGTTCCTGCGGTGGCTCGTCCGGAACCGGCGGGTGGCGGACAACCCGCTCGCCCACCTGACCGGAGGGAACGTCAAGACCGACCGACGGCACGACCGGCGGGAGCTGACCCCGGACGAGGTCGCCGCGCTCCTGGCGGCGGCCGAGGGTGGGCCGGTCCGGGCCAAGCTGACCGGGCCGGACCGGGCCATGCTTTATCGGGTTGCCCTGTACACCGGGTTTCGGGCGTCGGAATTGGCCAGCCTGACCCCGGGGTCGTTCGCCCTCGACGCCGACCCGCCGGCCGCGACCGTGGCCGCCGCCTACGCCAAGAACCGGCGGGAGGACTCCGTTCCCCTCCACCCGTCGCTCGTCCCGTTGCTCCGGGACTGGCTCACCGGCCGCCCGGCGGACCGACCGCTGTGGCCGGGCCGGTGGGCGGCCGACAAGAAGGCGGGGGTGATTCTCAAGCCCGACCTGGCGGCGGCCCGGGCGGCGTGGGCGGCCGCGAACCCGGACATCCCCGACGCCGACCACCTGGCGTACCGGGACGGGGCCGGGCGGTACGCCGACTTCCACGCCCAGCGGCACACGTTCATCAGCGGGCTGGTCCGGTCGGGGGTGGCCCCGAAGTCGGCCCAGGCCCTGGCCCGGCACTCGACCATCACCCTGACGATGGACCGGTACGCCCACATCGGGCTGACCGAGACGGCCGCGGCGGTCGGCCTGTTGCCGGCGGTGGCCGCCCCCGGTTGCCTCCGGTTGCACGGGGTCCGTGCAACCGGAGGCAACCGGGGTCCTCGGGTGGCAGTGAGGCGCCCGAAGACGGACCGACGGGCGAGGGCGGAGAACGATTAGATTTGCAGGGGTTGACAGTACCTGACAGCGTATTGCAAGCGGAGGGAGAGGGATTCGAACCCTCGAACCCCTTGCGGGGTTGCCGGTTTTCAAGACCGGTGCAATCGACCGCTCTGCCATCCCTCCGGGCGGGCCGACGCTCCCATCGTAGCGGCCCGGCCGCCGCCCTCAAGACGGCCGGCCCGCCGGCCGGGTTCACGCCTGGCCCCGCACCTGGTCGAGCCGGTCCTTCACCCCGATCTCGGCGGCCCACCGGTCGAGGTACGCGGCGTCCAGCCGGTCGGCCTGCACCCTCAACACCCCCAACACGTCATTCCACTGCCGGTCGGACGTTTCCCCGCCGAGCCGGAACCACTCCAGCTTGAGCAGGATCACCTCCTCGGCGGTGACGACGCCGAACTCACCCTCGCCTTCACCGAACACCGGGGCCTCGACCCGCCGGGCCAACAGCTCCCGGTCGAACGGCCGGCCCTTGCGGACGAACAGGTCGATCTTGAAGCCGGTCGGAAGGTGGAGGAGGTTGAAGCGCGACCGTCGGGCGACCGCGTCGCGGGCCATGGCCTCGTCGGCGTAGTACTCGTCGGCCGGGAACCGGAGGGCGAACAGCCGCTCCTGGCCGGGGAACGGCTCGACCGTCAGGTCGGCGTCGTGGGTCTGGCGGGGGTAGCCGTGGAGCGAGCTGGCGAACGACCCGCCGACGGCGTAGCGGATGTTGAGGTCGTCCAGCACGGTGGTGAGGTGCCGGAGCGGGCGGACGTGGTCGGGCGCCGGGCTCATGGTGGCGAAGTCCATCCGGTCGAGCCAGGGGCCGGGGCCGAGGGTAAGGGCGGCCCACTCGCGGCCGACGTCGGCGGGGGTGGCGGCCGGGTTCCGCATCCGGTGGCCGGCGGCGTGGAGCGCCCGGGCGAACCGGTTCTGCTCGGCGACGAGTTGCCCCTTGCGGCCGGCCGGCATCCGCCGGTACGCCTCGGCTAGGAGCCGCTCGACCTCCGGCGGGGTGTCGGACAACGGGGTCATGCGGTCGCCTCCGGCGGTGTGGGCTGGCCGACCGGTACCGGTTCCTGGAAGACCGCCAGGAACGCGGCCAGCCGCTCGTACGCCTCCCGGGGCCGCACGTTCTCCTTCGGCAGTTTGTCCGGCCTCCGGCCGTGAGCCACCCAGTTCCGATAGCGTCGGACTTGGTTCACCCGCTCGACCAGGTCGCCGCTGGCGGCCGGCTTGTACGGCTCGAGTAGCCGCCCGAAGCTGCCGTGGGTGACGGCCTCCAGTACGTCGTCCGCGGCCTTCCGCAAGGTCGGGTCGCGGAGGTCGTCGGCCTCGGGCTTGATGCGGGTCGCAATCTGGTCGCGGACGGTCGCCTCGAACACGGAGAACAGGACGAGTACCGCCAGGTCATCCAGTTCGTCGCGGACGGTTCTCGCCCCGTCCTCCATCGCCTTGCCGCCGACGGCCCGGAGGACATTGTCCCGTTCGAGGGCGCTTACCCACTCGTCGCCGCGGCCCCAGGGCAGGTCGTCCCAGAACTTCGCCAAGTGGGCCAGCCGCGCCGACGCCGCGTCGGCGGCTTCGTACCACGCCCACGCATCCTCGAGGGTGGTCATCCGATGAGGCTCGCCAGGGCCGCCTCGAACCGGTCGGCGTCCAGCGGCTCGACGGGGTTCTCGGTGACGTTGATGTTCCCCCCGCCCGACTTGATGTACCACTCCCGCTCGGGTAGCTGGAAGAGGTAGACCCGGCCCTGGCCCGGGTCGCGGACCTCGACGAGCCCGTGCGCCCGGACCGGCTTGGCCACGCCGGGCGGGCGGATCGGCCAGGCGATGTACCGGGCGGCTGGGGCGATCGTGACCGACTTGTCGCCGACGGTGATCCGGCGTGATGGGGCCGGGTAGCTGCCGAGCGCGGGGTCCCACAGCTCGACCGTCCCGGCGGCCCGCTCCAACAGCCCCTCCGGGTCAGACGCCGCGAGCCATCCGTCCAGCCGCCCGAACAGGTCGTCGAGGATCGCCAGCCACTCGGCCAAGGCCTTCCGCCGCCGGTCCCGCTCCCGCCGGATCGTGTCGGCCTCGGCCCGCAGGTACTCCGCCAGCTTGCCCATCGTCGGTCCTCCCCTTGCCGCGATTCTACCGCCCCTCGCGGACGTTGAACTCCAGCTTCCACCGCTGCTTGCCGTCCCGGCTGAACAGCCACAACTC
>JAIEQN010001087.1 GCA_019747685.1 Gemmataceae bacterium | reverse complement strand
GGCGGCCCCTTCGGGCCGGCCGTCACCAGCCCGCCCCCGCGGCCGACGAACTCGGCGTGGGCCAGCTCGTCCGGCCCGACCCGGGCCACCCCCAGCTTCCCCCCGGTCTGCCGGTCCCAGGCGGCCAGCGTCCCGTCCGGGTGGGCCGTCACCAGCCGACCCCCGTCCGGCGACACCGCCAGGGCCAGCACCCCCCCGCCGGGGGTCAGCACCGACAGCCGCTCGACCCGCCCGAGCTGGGACAGGTACCGCCAGGCGAAGTCCGGCCCCTCGGCGTTCGCCTCCCCGGCCGTCCGGGCCGACGCCAGCGAGTCGGCCATCTGCCCGGCGTCCCCGGCCCGCCAGGCGAAGAAGGCGTCCCGGACGTGCCGGGCGTACTCCCGCCGCCGGTCCTGCCGGACCCGCTCGGCCTGCTCGGCCAGGAGGGTGTTTCGGCCGGTCAGCAGTTGCCGCGTCTGGAGCGTCCGCCACACCCCGATCGTCAGGAAGAACAGCCCGATCGCGGTCACCACCCCGACCGCCACCGCCCCGTCGTTCCGCCGCAGCCACCGGGCCGTCCGGCCGAGCCGGTTCAGCGGCCGGGCCAGGGTCGGCAGCCCGTCCAGGAACCGCCGCAGGTCGTCGGCTAAGTCGATCGCCGTCCGGTACCGCTTGCCCGGGGCCTTGGCCATGGCCTTCAGGCAGATCGCCTCCAGGTCCCGCGGCAGGTCGCGGCGGAAGGCCCGGGGCGGGGGCAGGTTCCCCTCGACCACCTGCCGGAGCACGTCCACGTCGGTCGGGCCGTCGTAGGGGGCCCGGCCGGCCAACAGCTCGTACAGGATGGCCCCGAGGGCGTACACGTCGGCCGCCGGGCCGATGTCGTCGTGCCGGGCCTGGGCCTGCTCCGGGGCCATGTACTTGGGCGTCCCGACCACCTGCCGGGTCGCGGTTTCCCCGGGCCCGGCCTCGGCCAGCTTGGCCAGCCCGAAGTCGAGCACCCGGGGGACGAAGCAGTCCCCCCGCAAGGGCACCGCCCCGGGCGGGGTGCCGCCGTCGTTCGGGTCGGCCTTGAGTTCCTGGAGGATGACGTTGTTCGGCTTCAGGTCCCGGTGCAGGACCCCCCGGTCGTGGGCGTGCTGGACGGCGTCGGCGAGCTGGGCCACCAGCCGGGCCGCCGACCGGACCGGGACCGGGAACGCCTGCCGGTCGAGCCACTCGGCCAGGGTCTGCCCCGGGCAGTAGGCCGTGGCCAGGTAGCAGACCGGGCCGATCTCCCCGGTCTCGTACACCGGGACCAGGTTCGGGTGGTCGAACTCGGCCGCCGCCCGGGCCTCCCGGACCAGCCGCCGCCGGGCGTCCGGGCTCAGGAGCATCTCGGGCCGGGGAATTTTGACCGCCACCTCCCGGCCGAGCTTCGGGTCGTAGGCCAAGAAGACGATCCCGCACCCGCCCTTGCCGAGCTGCCGCCGCAGCTCGAACCGGCCGACCCGGGGGGACGGGCTGAAGGCGGACGGGAACGGGGTCGGGGTCTGGTCGGGCGGGCCGGCCTCGTCGTCCGGCAGGACCGCCCCGGCCGACGCCGCGGGACCCAACGACGGGTCGAACAGGTCCGGCAGCGCGGCGGCCGGCACGTCCAGGGTCGGGGCCTTCGGGTCGGCCCCGTCCATCCCCTGGTCGTAGGCGGCCAGCACCCGGGCCAGGTGTTCGTCGAGGCGGAGGGAGTCGGAGGAGTTCATCGGCCCCCGCTGCGGGCGTCCGAGCCGGGGCCGCGACGGACCGGCCGTGGTCCGTCCGCCGGCCCGGGATGAGACCCACTGTATCATAAACGGCGGACCGGACCGAATGGTTTCGCCCGAATTCTCATGCCCCGGTTGAGGCACCGCATGAAGGCGCTCGTGATCCAGAACGGCTTCGGCCTCGAAAACCTGGCCGTGGCCGACCGCCCGGACCCGGCCCCCGGGCCGGGTCAGGTGGTCGTCCGGGTCCGGGCGGCGTCGCTCAACTACCGGGACCTGTTGATCGCCAAGGGGGCGTACAACCCGCGGCTGCCGCTACCCCGGGTGCTGGGGTCGGACGGGGCCGGGGAGGTGGCGGCGGTCGGCCCGGGCGTCACCCGCTGGGCCGTCGGGGACAAGGTCGTCGGCTGCTTCTTCCAGGGTTGGTCCAACGGGCCGATCACCGAGGCGGCCACCAAGACTGCCCTCGGCGGCGACCGGGACGGGACCATCGCGGAATACGTCCTGTTGGAGGAGGGCGGGCTGGTCGCGCGGCCGGGGATGCTGTCGTTCGAGGAGGCGGCGACCCTGCCGTGTGCGGCGGTGACGGCCTGGCACGCCCTGACGGCCGGGGGGTGCGGCCCGGGCAAGACGGTCCTGCTCCAGGGGACGGGCGGGGTGTCGACCTTCGCCCTCCAGTTGGCGAAGGCCCTGGGGGCGCGGGCGCTCATCACCTCCGGCAGCGACGCGAAGCTGGCCCGGGCGTTGGAGCTGGGGTCCGAGGCCGGGACGAACTACAAGACCGCCCCGGACTGGGACAAGTGGGCCAAGGCCCAGACCGGCGGGGAGGGCGTCGACCTGGTGGTCGAAGTCGGCGGGGCGGGGACGCTCGAACGCTCCGCCCGGGCGGCCCGGATGGGCGGGTTCGTCGCCCTGATCGGCGTCCTGACCGGGGGCGGGACGTTCAACCCGATGGCCGTGCTGATGCGGTCGATCACCCTGAGGGGCATCTACGTCGGCTCGCGGGCCATGTTCGAGGACCTGAACCGGCTGGTGGTGGGGGAGGGGATCAAGCCGGCGATCGACCGGGTCTTCCCGCTGGCCGAGGCCGCCGACGCGGTCCGATACTTGGAGAGCGGGTCCCATTTCGGGAAGGTGGTGGTGGGCATCCGGTAGCCTCCACCCGGGGTGAAGCCCCGGGTCACCATCTCGGCCCTCGTACACCCTCCGGGAAAATTCCCGCCGGGGCGGAAATTTCGATTCAACTCCGCCGGACCATCCGTCATGATGGGTCAAACACCTTCCCCGGCGTGAGGGTAGTATGTCGCCCCGAACCCGCGTCCTGCTCGGTGTGGTCGTCCTGTCCGGGGGTGCGGCCCCGGCGCACGCCCAGCGGCCCGACCTGGCGGCCCCGTACACCCAGCCCGGCCACCCGGACGACCTGGTCGTCGGCGGCAACCCGTCCGACAAGGCCGGCCGCCTGCCGGTGGTGGTGACCATGATCGTCGACGGCCGGCCCCGCGACCGGGAGGCGTACCTCCTCACCCTGACCCGGCAGTCGGCGGCGTTCCGGCTGACCAAGAAGGAGCCCCACGAGGCGGTTAGCCGGCCGCGGGACGCGACGGCCGCCGGCCCGGAGGTCGTCACCCGGGTGGCCACGGCCGACGGGCAGACGGTCTGGCGGGCCGAGGGGGGCGGTTCGTGGCCCCGGCCGGGGCGGCGTGGGCCCCGGAGCCGATCCGCATCGAGCCGGTCGAGCTTACCGCCGACCAGCTCCGCCGCTACCTCCTGGACGACGCCGAGCGGGTCCAGCTCGGCCTCGACCGGGCCCTCCTGGCCCGGGACGCGGCGTTCGACGGGCTGGTCAAGTACGCCGCCGCGGCCGCCCGGTACGCCCGCGAACACGATATTTCCGCGGCCGCCCCGGCCTACGACGTGGCCGGGTACGCCCGTACCCAGCGGGACCACCTCCGCCGGGTCGACGAGGCCACCGCCGAGTTGAAGCGGATCGAGCTGGACAAGGAGAAGGAACTGGTGGCCGCCCGGTTCGTCCGGGACCGGCGGAAGGAGGCCGGCGAGCGGCAGGCCCGGCTCGGGGCCGGGGCGTTCGGGGTGTCGCTCTGGTCCGGGTCGGGGGCCGGGATGCGGGCCGGGCTCGGGGCGGCCGGCGAGGGGGCCCGGTACTGGGCCGAGGCCGACAAGTGGTACGAGGACGACCGGCGGCACTGGGAAGAGGTGGCCGCGGTTCACGGCGAAAAGCCGACGGAGGCCGGCCGGGAGGCAAGCAAGGCCCACGCCGCCACCCGGGCCCGGCGGTACGCCGCCCTCGACCGGGCGGCGGGCAACGACCCCCCGCTGGCCGACCGGGTCGAGGAGGACCGGCGGCTGGCCCGGGCGGGCGACCCCGGGGCCCTGGCCGACCGCCTCCGCCGGCGGGTGGACGCCGACCGGCAGGCCGGGGTGACGCTCCCGTTCCGGGTCGCCCAACTGGCCGCCGTCGAGGCCCAACTGGCCGACGCCCCCGGGGCCAAGGAGGACGAGAACGACCGGAACGCCCGGGACCTGTACCGGCTCGGCCGGCGGGTCGCCGAGGCCGCCCGGTGGGTCCCGCCGGACCGGCTGTTCGACGGCGACCGGGTCGACCTGCTGACGGCCGCCGCCCAGCTCGTGGCCCGGGCGGTCGGCCGGGACCTGGACGGCCCGGCCGACCCCCACCGCCCCCAGGAGTGGTCCCAGGGGTTCCACCCGTGGGCGGACTACGGGGCCCGGCTGACCGACCTGGCGCTGGCGTTCGGCCAGGAGCACGACCCGGCCGGGCGGGCCCGGACGGTCCGGGCTACCCTGCTGTACCAGCGGGGGCTGGCGGACGCGGCCACCGCCCAGCTCGACCGGATCGCCGGGATGCCCTGCCCCGACCCCGACCTCCAGTTCGTCCGGGCCCGGGTGTACGCGGCCAGCGAGCGGGCCGACGACGCCTTGGCGGCCCTCCGGGAGGCGTTCCGCCTCGGGTTCAGCGACCCCAAGCGGGTCTACCGGGACCCCCACCTGGCCCAACTGGTGAACGGCCCGACCGGGCGGAAGCTGGTCGCCCCCCACGTCCACGCCACCCTGCACGTCGCCGGCGGCGGCGGCCGGCAGGTCGGCACCCTGGCCGTCCGCAACGACTCGGCGTTCCCGCTGACCGACCTCCAACTGTCGCTCGAGGTCTCGTTCCCCCAGGCGGGGACCCGCAAGCCGAGGACCCGGACGATCCCGCTCCGCAACCGCATCCCGTACCTGCCGGCCGGGAGCACGGAGGTGTTGGCGGACGTGTTCGTCGAACCGGTCGCCCCGACGAACGGCGGCAAGCTCAACGTCACCTGCAAGCAGGGCGAGCAGAACCTGATCACCCCGTCCCTGGGGAAGATCGACTACCGCTACTCTCTGTGGCAGTGGTGAGGCCGGCCGGGGGGGGCGGGGGCGGCCCCGGGCGTCGGGCGGCGGCGGCGGCGACGGCCGCTCGGAGGGTCGCCTCCAGCTCGTCGGCCCGCTCGATGTTACGGGACCGGAGGTCATTCACCTCCCAGCGGTCGTCGGGCTTCTCGAACAGCAGCGGCTCGCGGGGCGGGTCGCCGTCCGGCTGGGGGCCGGGCAGAAGATAAGCCCAGCCGTCGGTCCGGATGGCCCATTCGGCGACGCCGTTCACCTCCAGCCCGGAACAGACGTGCGGCCGGACCGACTCGGCCTCGCCCCGGGCCAGCGGCAGGAGGCTGTGGCCGTGGATGTCCGCGGGCGGCTCGACGCCGAAGAGGTCGAGCAGGGTGGGCAGGAGGTCGGCCGGCTGGGTGAGCGCCGGGACCCGCCGGCCGGCCTCGGCCGCCCCGGGCAGGCGGAGCAGTAAGGGCAGGTGGACGAACTCCTCGTGCAGCCAGGGGCGGTGCGGGCCGACCTGCCCGTGCTCGCCGAGCGGGTGGCCGTAGTCGGCGGTGACGAGCCAGCCGGCCGTCTGGTCGAGGCCGCGGCCGCGGAGCTGGTCGAACAGCCGGCCGAGTTCGGCGTCGAGGGTGGTGACCAGGGCCGCGTGGGTGGCGTGCAGGTACTCCCAGGCGGCCAGGTCCTTGTTGTCGAACGGCCCGTGCGGCGGGTCGGCCAGCGGGGTGATCGGTTCGGTGTCCTCGTCGGCCGGGGCCGGCTCGTCCTCCTCGCCCTCGTTCTCGTACTCGGCGTCCTCCTCGTCCGCGTCTCCGATGTATGCCTCGAAGACTTCTTGCGGCACCTCCCACGGCGGGACAAGCCGGTCGATGTCCACCCACAGGAGCCAGCGGGGGTCTTGGCCGAGCCGGTCGAGGACGGACGGGAAGGCCCGTTCCAGGGCCGACAGCGGGGACGGGTCGTCGGCGTCCGGCCGGGCGTCGAACACTTCGGCCCACCCGGCGTAGAACGGGGCGGGGCGGTCGATGTCGGGGTGGTTGGCCCGCACCAGGACGGTGCGGACGCCGGCGGGGCGGAGCGCGGCCAATAACCCCTCACCCGGCGGGGGAGGGGTTACTCCCGAGATCGCCGGCATCTGGTGCCGACCGGTCAGCCAGGCCCGGGCGGCGGCCGCCGGGTCGGGGCAGTCGGAGACGTGGCGGTCGAAGGCGACGCCCTCGGCCGCCACCCGGTCGAGGTTCGGGGTGGCCCCCCATTCGTTGCCGTAGGCCCCGAGGGAGCCGGCCGGGCACCCGCGGAGGATGAACACGATCGCTCGCATGGCCGGATTCTACCCGGTCGCCGGGGGTTCGGGCGGGAAATAGACTGACCCGACCGCCGTGATACCGGTTCGGAGTCCCCCTTGCTCGGCCCGATCTTCGCCCGCGAGCTGGCCACCGTCCCCCGCCGGTCCGGGCACTACGCTTCCCGGGCGGCGGTGGTCGGGCTGGCCGCCGTCCTCGGGCTGACCACCTGGCAGGCGACGGTCGGGTTCGCCCGGGATGCGACACTCGGCGAGGCGGCCGCGTTCGGCCAACTGCTCTTCCAAATCCTCTGCGTCGTCCAGCTCCTGCTCATCCTGTTCTTCGCCGCCCTGTCGGCCGCCAGCGCGGTCTCCCAGGAGAAGGACCGGCGGACGTTCGTGCTGCTGCTCCTGACCGACATGCGGGACTACGAAATCGTCCTGGGCAAGCTGCTCGGGGCGCTGCTGCCGGTTCTGGCCCAGTTGCTCGTGACGGCCCCGGTGCTGGCTCTCTTACTCCTGCTCGGCGGGATCGACCCGGAGCAGGTGGTGCAGGCGGTGCTGGTGCTGGGGGCGGCGGGGGTGGCGGCCGGGTCGCTCGGCGGGCTGGTCGCCCTGTGGCGGGAGCGGACGTTCCAGGCCCTGGCCCTGTCGGTCCTGTTCCTGGTCCTGTACGTCGGGCTGGCCCAGGCCGTCGCGGCGGTCGGGCCGCGAATCTCCCCCGGGGTGGACTGGGACACCGCCCGGGCCTGGCTCGACCCGTTCTCGGCCATGCTCACGGTGTTGGAGCCGCCGGCCGGCGGGTGGCCGGGCCTGGCCCCGGCCTACGGGTTCGTGCTGGTCATGCTCGGGTGGTGCGCGGTCCTCAACGGGATCGGCGTCTGGAAGTTGCGGAAGTGGAACCCGAGCGGCGAGCCGATCATGCAGCGGGAGACCCCGGACGCGGCCGAGCTGGACGCCTCGGAGGAGGCCGAGAAGCGGGCCAAGGCCCACGCCGCCCCCGGCAAGGCCCGGGAGGTCTGGGCCAACCCGATCCTCTGGCGGGAGGTCCGCACCCTGGCCTACGGCCGCCGGCCGCTGTTGGTGAAGCTGGCGTTCGGGCTGGCCCTGGCGTTCATCCTCTACTTCGCCGTCAGCGAGCTGAACCGGCCGGGCGGGCGGCCCGGGTTCGCGGCCGCCTACGGGCTGGTGCCGGTGGCCGTGCTGAGCCTGCTGCTGGTGTCGGCCCAGGCGGTGACATCCATCACGTCCGAGCGGGACGGGTCGGCCCTCGATGTCCTCCTCGTCACCGACGTTTCGCCGAACGAGTTCGTCTTCGGGAAGCTGCTGGGGGTGCTGTACAACACGAAGGAATACCTGATCCCGCCGTTCCTGCTGGCCGTCTTCTACGCGGTCCGCGGGGCGTTGACCCGTACCCCGCCGGACGCCGACCCGGCGGCCGCGTTCGCGGCCAACTTCGGGCCGCTGCTGGCTATCCTCGGGTCGCTGGCCGTCATCCTCCTGTTCGCCGTCGTCCTCGGGCTGCACGTCTCGCTGCGGGTGACGAACAGTCGGCTGGCGATCGTCAACACCCTGGCCACCGTCTTCTTCCTGTCGGTCGGGACGCTGATCTCGATCTACCTGATCGTCATCAACGGCGGGGACTTCGCCAACCAGTGGCTCAGCTTCGTGGGGTTCCTGGTGGTCGGGATCGGCGGGTTCCTGTACGTCCTCAGCGCCGACCGGCCGACGGCTGCCCTGACCCTGGCCAGTGTCCTCTGCCCGGTGGCCATGTTCTTTGCGATGGTGAACATCTTGATCGCCAAGCCGGGGACGGACGAGTCGACCGACCCCTTGGTGCCGTTCTTCTTCGTCGGCGGGGCGTTCGGGTTCGCCGTCGCGGCCATGCTGGTGCCGCTGCTGAGCGAGTTCGACGTGGCCCTGGGGCGGACGACGCAGCTGGCCGAGGAGTAGGACGGTTGATGATGACCCAGGCCGTTGGCCTGGGCTATGCTGACGCGGGCCTTCAGCCCGCGGCCGAGCCGCCCCCGGCCTGAAAGGCCGGGTCAACATAGCCCAGGCCAACGGCCTGGGTCCGCTCCCCGAGGTCGGGCCATGCGATCCGCCGCACTCGCCGTTCTGCTCCTGACCGCCCCGGCCGGGGTCGGCCAGCCCCCGAAGTCCTTCCCCGCCGCCAAGCACAAGGGCGGCGAGTTGTCGTACATCGACGGCGTGCCCGTCCTCGTCATGAAGGGGGCGCCGGCCGAGGTCGGCGAGCAGTTCGGCGTCCTGGCGGTGAAGAACGCCCCGGACCTGCCCGGGCTGAACGCCCGGTTCCGCCAGGACACCGGGATGGACGGGCCGCGGGCGTTCGTCGTCCGCCGGGCGGCCCGGTCGCTCCGGCCGAACTTCCCGCCCGACCACCTGACCGAGGTCGAGGCCGCCGCGGCCGCGTCCGGGTACGAGGAAGACCTGCTGCTATTCGCCAACACCGTCGCCGACCTGTCCAGCGGGCTGGGCTGCTCGACCCTGGTGGTCGGGCCGGGCCGGAGTACCACCGGCGGGCCGCTGTTCGGCCGGAACTTCGACTGGCTGCCGACCCAGGGCATCACCGAACACACCCTGGTGACGGTCTACCAGGTGGACGGGAAGCGGCCGTTCGCGGCCGTCGTCATCTCCCCGATGAGCGGCATCCTGAGCGGGATGAACGACGCCGGGCTGTGCGTGACCATCAACGAGATCAGCCTGAAGAAGTCGAAGGACGCGGCCGGGTTCAACTGGAAGGGGACGCCGCTCTTGCTCATGTACCGTCGGGTGCTGGAGGAGTGTTCGACGGTGGCCGAGGCCGAGAAGCTGGTCCGGGGCATGGAGCGGACCAGCTCGACCTGCATGACCCTGTGCGACCGGGACGGCGGGGCGGTGTTCGAGATCACCCCGAAGACGGTCGAGGTCCGCAAGCCGGAGAACGGGGCCGTCTGCTGCACCAACCACTTCCGGTCCGACCCGCTGTCCGTGACCAAGACGTGCTGGCGGTTCGACAAGCTGGCCCCGCTCTGCCTGCCGGACGCGGCCGATGTCAAGCTCGGGGTGAAGGACGTGTTCGGCCGGCTGGACGACGTTCACCAGGGCAAGGCGACGCTGCAATCGATGGTGTTCGAGCCGCGGGAGCGGGTGCTGCACCTGGCCTACGGCGACGGCCACGCCACCCGCCGCGACCCGCACCGGCTCGACCTGGGGAAGCTGTTCGCGGGAAAGTGACGGGTGACAAGACTGGCCCGCTGATGACGCAGACTCCGGCGCTGACGAAACCGGATCAGAACAAAACTCTGATTTCTGATCCGGTTTCGTCAGCGC
>JAIEQN010000637.1 GCA_019747685.1 Gemmataceae bacterium | reverse complement strand
CAAAACACAAGTATTAAAATCACTTTGCAAAAGAAATAAAAATATCAACCGCAAACTAAAGTGTAAACATATGTACATAAATACATCAACTGGGGGGCCCCGGCCCCCGGGCGTGGCCCACCAAACCCGACTCACTACCTGCTTTTCGGTAGTGGGCCAATTTGGGCCGCCGGTCCTGTTGTGTTCAGACCCCGGCAGGTCAAACTGACACGTTAACTGATTTTATCTAGTATTACATCGTGATTTTTCGCATCCCATTTCCCGAGGGAATTGACGGCGATTTTCTTCAAACTGTACCACTACCTGCTTTTCCGGCGGCTGGCGGCCGCCCCCGCCCGCGGGTAGACTGGTGGTTTCCCTACTACGAGCGGTCGCCCATGCCGATCAAGACCCGCTGCCCGGACTGCCGCGCCCCGATCACCCTGGCGGACGCGGAGGCCGGCGAGACCGTCACCTGCCCCGGCTGCTACGCCACCTTCACCGCCCCGAAGCGGGTGGTCGCCGCCGCACACAGAGCCGGGGTGGGCGGTCAGTCCGGCGGGGTGAACGCTTCCCCGCTGGCGATGGTCGAGGCCGGGATCAGGAGGGCGGCGAACGGGTAGCCGTGGAACCGGACGCCGCCGTCGGCGTACAGGAAGTTCGCCCCGCCCGGGTGCAGGCTCCAGACCCGGAACCGGTCGCACGGGTTGTCCGTTCGGCCGGGGCCGAACGGGGTCCGGACCGAGCAGGTGTCGTCCCGGATGACGACCGTGGGTTCGCCGGCGATCACGATCGTGACGTTCGGCCCGACCGGCCCGTTGTATGTCTGGTCCGGGTACCACCACCCGGCCCGGAATGAGTCCGGGGGTGGCCGCTCGATCACCATGACGGTGTTGCTCGCCCCGTCGCGGATCGCCCGCAGGGGGATGCCGGGCACGTCCGAGAAGACCCCGTCGGCGAGACGGCTTGGCCGCACCCCGTCGTTCACCAAACTGACCCCGAGGTACGACCCGTAGGCGGCCGGCGGGTACTCGCCGAACACATGCGGCACCCCCAGCCGGCCGTCGGCCGGGCAGGTCAGGGCCTTGACCGGGGTGGCGAACCCGGCGTGGGCCGGGGTCGAGGCGGAGAACGGCTCCGGGTGGGCGGCGCAGTCGGCCAGCGCCTGCCGGTAGAGCGGCTCCTGGTCCAGGTAGGGGAGGACCAGGGCCATCCAGCTCAGCACCCGGTCCGGCTTGCCCGGGCCGGGCTTGCCGGCCGGCGGCACCCGGCCGTGGGCCGCCTCGAAGTTGTGGACGGCCAGCCCGACCTGCCGCAGGGCGTTCTGGCAGGCGGCCCGCTGGGACGCCGCCCGGGCCGACTGGACGGCCGGCATCAGCAGCCCGACCAGGATGCCGATCACCGCCAGGACGACGACCAGCTCGATCAGCGAGAAGGCGCGGCGGGTCACGGGGCACCTCGCGGGCGCAGGTCGATGGTCAGGCGGGCTTCGGCGGCCTCCCCGTCGATTTCGGCCCGGGCTACGACTACCACCGATCCGGCCGCCCCGGCCCCCGGCGGGGCGACGGCGACCCGGACCGGGATCAGGGCCGGCCCGCCCTCGCCGGCCTCGGCCGTCACCCCGGCCGGGAGGTCGAAGGTGAGCGAACCGGGGGTCAGCCGGCCGCCGGGCCGGAACCAGACGGTCGCCGCGTACACCTCCCCGTCGTCCGTCCGCCGGGGTAGGGTGAGGGTCGCCGGCAGGGCGGTCAGCTTGGCCTCGACCGCGGCCGTCACCGGGACCTCCTCGGTCCGGACTTCCCCGTCGTCGTAGGCGATGACCACCCGCTCGTGGACATCGCCGGCGGTGGCGGTGTCGAGGGCGACGGTGACGGTCCCGAGGTAGTGGCCGGGGTTGGCCAGGTCGGCCGGCCGCTCGCCCGGGGCGAACCGGGCCGCGACCCGGTCCGGGTTGGAAGACGTGACCGAGATTACCCGGCGTGGGCGGACGGCCTCGTCGATGAGGTGGACGACCTGCTCCCGCCCGGCCCCGACCGGCACCCGGCCGAAGTTGCACGCCCCCGGCAGCGGGGTCAGCCCGCCGAGCACACGGGTCGCCCGGAGGGTGACGACCACCTCCGGGGCGGCCGGGTCGTTGGTGGCGAACCCGACCCGGGTGGCGGTCGAGCCGTTGTACCGGGAGCGGACGAGGTAGCGGGCCCCGAGGGCCACCGCCTCGCCGGGGCGGATCACGACCTGTGAGGCGTCCGGGTCATACCCGGGCGACCGGACGGCCAGCCCGGTACAGGTGCAACTGGTCCGGAACGCGGACAGGATCAGGTCATCGGTCCCGGTATTGCGGACCTCGAAGCTCACGTCCCGGTCGGTCCCGTAGACGCACTGGCCGAGGTCCACGACCTCCGGGCACTCGACCCGCGGGCCGGGGGCCGGCGGCAGGGCCGCCGCATCCCGATACCGGCCGTACACGCCGAGTCCGAGGCCCGCGGTCAGGGCGACCGCGGACACGCCGAGGAGCGGTCGCATGGGGGAGTCTCCGGGGGGTGCGGGCGGCCCGCCGCTCAGGCGGGCCGGCCCGCCCGCCACTTGTACCCGACCACGCCCAACAGGAGGGCGGCCGACCCGCCGACGACGTACCAGTGGAGCCGCCGGGCCGGTTCCTCCTCGGTGTCGGCCGTCGGCGGCAGCGGGTGGCCCGCCGGGTCGGTCCCCGGAGCGGCGTCCGACAGCGGCGTTTCCGGGGAGATGCGGTTGCCGTCCGCGTCGACCTCGTAGGTCGTCCTGCGGATGTGGTCGGTCATCGGGGTCCGGTCGCGGAACCGGAGCCGGAAGGTCTCCGGGGGGACCGACGGGGGCGACTTGATGCTGCTGATCGTCACCTCGCTCGACAGGACAACCGCGTCCCCGATCCGGGCCTCGTACTTGATCCGGTTGGGGAACGGTTGCCCGGCCGGGGTGCGGGCGAACCCGACCACCTCGTCCGTCCGGACCTGCCGGTCCCCGCCGCGGAGAGCGGTGTCGTACACGCACCTCCGGACGAGGTGCCCGTGCCCCGGGTCGAGGTCGATCGTCACCGTCCAGTCCGCAGTGCAGACATCGGGGTCGCACGGGAAGGTGAGCACCAGTTGGCTCGGCCCGGCCCCGATGCGAGCCCGCTTCGTCGCCGCAACGAGGTCGGCAAGCGAGACGTACTCGATGGTGTTCGGCAGCGACAGGTCGAGCATCGCCTCGGCCCAGACGTCGCCCCGCCTCTGGACCCCCTTCCGGTCCGCCGGCTTGACGTAGGCCGAGTACGCCGTCCGCCCGCCCGTGACGGCCGTTAGCAGGCAGGTCGTTGTCACGGCATCCTTAACGGTGTCACTGGTCCCGCTCGGACCCTTCACCTTGAGCCGGAGGCGATCAGCATAACGGGTGTATGAACCGCTAAACTGCTCCCGCTCGGGCGTCGCCGTCACGCCCTTGGGGCTCGCGCCCATGCGAACCTGAAACGTGTCGATGCGGAACTCACACCCGAGGGATTGTAGCGCCTCTCGCGTTGCGGTGTGTCGGTGTACGAGGTCGCCCACCTCGCCGGCCCGCAGCGGGCCGGCGAGCCAGCCGGCAACCACGGCGAGGCCACCGGCGAATCGGAGCGGTCGGGTGGTCATCGGCCGCTCCCCCCGGGGCGAACGCGACGCCGCTCTGCGGTCGTCGGGGCGTCCGAAGCACTTCGTGGTCGGAGATCAGCCGGCCCGTCGAAATCCGGGTTCGTGCGGGCGGCCCGTTACCCCTCGGCTGACGGGCCGACCCACGAGGCGGCTGGCCTCACGGCGGGGGCGGCGGGAGCGGAAGCGTACACTTCAGCCGTCCGGACGTGCAGGGCAGCTTTGATATGTTCTTGCACTCGCCGTCGCAGTAACCCCAGTCCTTGTTGTTCGGAACGTCGCACGTCTTGGTGGAGTCGAAACACCAGTTGAACGTCAGCGTGGCGTTGGTAAAGTCACACTGACAGGTACCGATGACGGTCAGCTTCAGCTTGTTACAGACCTGCTGCCTACACTCCTGATCCGGGAAGGTGACCGGGACGCCTTGGGCGGATGCCGGACCCGTGCTCGTGTAGAAGGTGAGACACAGGCCCACGACGAGGAGCAGCAGGAACACCCCGACACGTCGGTTCAGCAGGAGTCGATACACCTCGCACCTCCTTCCATGCCGCGCAGCCGGTTCTTCGCCCCACAGCGGACGGGGCGGCGTGCGGACGGGGCGGCGTGCGGACGGGGCGGCGTGCGGACGGGGCGGCGTGCGGACGGGGCGGCGTGCGGACGCCGGGACATCGGCCACCCACGACGGACGGTTCGGCGGCTGCGGCCCGAATACCGGGCGATCGTGGATGTGTAGCTTTTACACAATCCGGGACGGCCCTGCAAGCCCGACTTGACATTTTTTCCAGATTCTGCACGGGCCATTCCCAAGGACCGACGCACGACCGGAAATCCCGGCTCCCAAATTTGACTTCGCGCGGGGGGAGTGTAGGGTACAAGTGTTCAAATCCGCCCGCGGTCGCGGCAGCCTGCCGGCGCGGGTGGGTCTCCTCGGTCCGGGCGGCCGGGGCGGAGTCTTCGTCATCCGGGTGCCTGCGGGGACGGGGTGTTGGTGGCGGTCCGGGACCGGACCCCCGAGCATGAGCGGGTCCGGTCATGCGGCTCGAACACCATAATCGAAACAGACGCCAGGGGATGGGGCAGATTCGGGGACCGAGCATGACAACACGGCTGTGCCCGAATCGCCATCAACGCCTGGAAAACACAGGGAATCGTGAAACGAAAAAAAGGAGGGGGGGAGGGGGGTCATCCATCCGGTCGAAGCGGTCACCACCCGAAGTCGAGCCGCCGGACCACCTTCGGACGGCCGGCGGGAGGCGGCATCATGACAGGTATGACGGCTTCGTGACCGTATACCCCGGCGGCAGCTTCCCCCGCAGGTCGTCCGCCTCCAGGGCCACCAGCGGCGACACCTCGACCGGGTGAACCGGGTCGCCGGCGGCGTCCCGGGGCACCACCGCCCCGGCCGCCTCCAGCCAGTCGGCGTGCAGCCGCACCCAGGCCCGGCGGACGGTCTCCGGCGAGTCGGCCCCGGAGGTGTTCTTCAGCGGGGCGAACTCCTCCTCCCGCCGGGTCTCGACCACCACCCACCGGTCGGCCAGCGGCAGGGCGTCGAACACGAACCGCTCGAACTTGAGGGCGTTCTCGGCGTCGGGTGTGACCGCCCGGCCGGCCGCCGGGTCGTAGTACGGGGCCTTCTTCCGGGCGACGTGGAACGGCAGCCCGCCCTGACCCGTGACCCGCCGGAGGAAGGGCAGGGAGAACAGGTGGATGGCCGGGCTGCCGGCCCGGAACCGGAGGGCGCCGTCGGCCTCCCGCTCGGCGGCCATGTCGGGGGGCAGGTCGGAGTACTCGATGATGCCGCACCGCCCGTCGACCAGGGCCAGCACGCCGACCCGCTCGCCGGGCTGCTCCTTAAAGACGACTTTGGACGACGCCTCGGAGCCGGCCGCGACGTGCCGGCCGACGAACCCCGGGTCGCACACCTTGACCAGCGGGTTGTCCACCTGGAAGTAGAAGACGTGGCGGACGCCCCGGGCGTCGAGGTCGTCCAGCAGGCCGGTCTCCCGGAGGGCGGTGAGCGTCCCGCCGTGGCCGTTCGGGGCGAGGAACAGCCGGCCGGGGGCTTCGAGCAGGAGCTTGCCGGTGGCCAGGTCGAGGGCCGGCATCGTCCCCTGCCGGAAGAAGACCACGTCGGCCGGGGCCAGCCCGAAGTACCGGCGGTCGCGGAAGAACGCCTCGGTCTCGGCGTGGGTGGCCGGGCTGGTCATCACCAAGAGCGGAACTGGCTTGTCGTACCGCCGGGTCAGGGCCAGTACCTTCTCGGCGTGAACTTGGAAGAGGGGGGCCTGGCTGACCGGCCCGACCGGGTAGAGGCCCTTCGGGTGGTCGAACCCGAGCCGGACCCCCTGGCCGCCGGCGACGACCAGGGCGGCCACCTCGCCGCGGCGGAGGGCGGCTTCGCCGGCCGCCCGGGCTTCCGGCGGGGCGGCTGTCGGCTGCACCGGAATGGGGGCGACCCGGTCCCGGGGCGGTAGGACGGCGTGCGGCTCGTCCTTGCGGCGGTGGAGGGCTTCCAGCTCGGCCAGGTCGACCCCGGCGAGCTGTTCCACGAGGGCGGCCCGGTCGGCGGCGGAGAGCGAGTCCCACCCGGCCAGGACGTGGTCCTGCCGGTGGGCGGCGAGCCGGTAGAGGAGGTCCGGGGGGGGTTGGGGCATGGGGTCGTCTCTTCGGTGGCACAGGCCTCCCGGCCTGTGCGGTTGGCAACACAGGCCGGGAGGCCTGTGCCACCGAAACCGGGGCGGGGAAATTTTACGACCCCGCGCAAGCCGGGGCCGGCCGGGAGTTCCCGGGGCGGAAGGACCCGCCCGCGAGCCACGGAAGGCCGCCATGACCCGGTTCACCCCGACCCTGACCGCCCTGGAAGCCCGCGACTGCCCGGCGTCCGCCATCCTGGCCGGCCGGTCGCTGTACATCACCACCAGCTCGGGGGCGGACATCGTCCGGGTCCGGGACGACGGCCGGGGGCAGGTGACGGCCGAGGTCCGGGGGGCGGACGGGACGGTGACGGCCGCGGGGGCGGCCGACCGGGTCTTCATCCACCTCCGCGGCCGTTACGACACCCTCTACTACGCGGTCACCGGGCCGGTCACCCGCCGGGCCGAGGTGGTGGTCGACCTGGGCCGGGGCGGGAGCCCGCGGGCCAGCTTCGACCTCCCGCCCGACCCGGGGACCGGCCGGCTGGGGATCGACCTGCGGGGCGAGGCCCGGCAGGGCCGGGTGGATGCATGGGTCGGGCGGGGTGGGATGGGCGGGGTGACGATCACCGACCGGACGGAATCCGGGGGCGTGAAGATTCACGCGGCCCGGGCCGATCATGTCAGCGGGCCGGCCCTCCCCCCGCCGGCCGGCCCGGGGGTCGCACGCCCCTGACCGTGGGCATCTGGTTTTGGTTCAACTCCGGTCCTCCCGGCGGCCGATGGTTTGGGGGCGCGGTCCGTACCGCGCTCGCCGACCGCCGGACCGGAGGCCCGCATGTCCGACCCCCGCCGGACCCGCCTCGCCGTCGAACCCCTCGAAGATCGGGCCGTGCCGGCCGTCATTACCGTCACCGGGACCGGCGACACGGTCGCCCGGGACGGGGTCGTGACCCTCCGCGAGGCGATCACCGCGGCCAACTACCATAGCGCCGTCGGCGACGTGCCGGCCCCCGCCCCGGGGCCGGTGGTCATCCGGTTCTCGATCCCCGGGGCCGGGGCCCACACCATCTCGCCCCGGTCCGCCCTCCCGGCCCTCCGCGGCAACGTGACGATCGACGGCACGTCCGAGCCGGGGTACGCCGGCACCCCGCTGATCCGGCTCGACGGGTGGGCCGCCGGGTCGGCCGACGGCCTGGCCCTGACCGGGAACGGCAACGTCGTCCGCGGCCTCTCGATCCAGCGGTTCCGGGGAAACGGGATCAGCGTTTCGGGCGACGCGAACACCGTGACCGGGTCCTGGATCGGGCTGGACGCGACCGGCTACCGGACGGCCGGCAACGGCGGGGCCGGGGTGCTGGTGACCGGCGCCCGCAACATGATCGGCGGGTCCCGGGCGGCCGACAAGATGGTGGTGAGCGGCAACACCGGGGCCGGGATCGACATCGCCGGCGAGCGGGCCGACCGGAACGCCGTGGCCGGCTCCACGGTCGGGCTGGACGTGACCGGGTTCGCCTCGGTCCCGAACGCCAGCGGGGTGGTGATCCGCGGCGGGGCCGACGACAACATCGTCGGCGGGACCGACCGGACCGCCCGGAACGTGGTCTGCGGTAACGTCACCGACCAGGTGCGGATCAGCGGCTCGGGGACGACCGGGAACGTGGTCCAGGGGAACTACATCGGGATCGCGGCCAGCGGGGAGTCGGCCGCCCAGCAGGGCGGGGACGCGGTCCGGATCGAGGGCGGTGCCCGGAACAACCGGATCGGCGGCACGGCGATGGGGGCCGGGAACCTGATCGGCGGGATCGGGCTGTGGCCGTCCCGCGGCCGGACCGGCGGGGTCGGCGTCTACCTGACCGACGGCGGGACCAGCGGGAACGTCGTCCAGGGGAACTGGGTGGGTCTGAACGCCCGGGGCGTGGCCCCGATCGCCGACCGGCACGGCGGGATCGTCATCCGCTCCGGGGCGACCGGCAATACCGTCGGCGGGACCGGGACGGCCAAGAACGTGATCGGCGACGGCGGCAACAGCCCCGGCCTGTCGGGCACGAACAACATCCTCCCGACCAACTGGTACTTCGACACCCTCCGCTACCTCGGCCACCCGGAGCGGCACGGCGGGGCCTTCCGGGCGTAGCGCCGCACCGTCAGGATGCCGGTGCCACAAGCACCGGTCTCGTGGCACCGGCATCCTGCCGGTGCTTCTACCTGACCGGCACCAGGAACGCATCCCGCTGGACCACCCCGAACACCCCCGCCGGGGGTAGCTCCTTCCCCTCGATGTGGGCGACCGCCCACCGGCAGGCGTTGGCCACCGGGTCCGGGTTCGGGGCGTCCCCGTCGGCGATCCCCCGGAGCGGCTTGAGTGAGGCCGCCGCCTTCATCCGCCCCAACGCGACCGCCGCCGCCCGGCGGACCCGCGGGTGGTCCTGACCGAGGCCCGGGTCGCCGGTCAGCCGGTCTTCGATCTGCCCGGCCAGTTCCTCCTCCGGGTCGCCGGCGTGGAGCTTCCCGAGCGCCCAGATGGCCGCCGCCCGGGCTTCCGGGCCGACCGGGGTGAACTTCGGCGGCTTGCCCGGGGCGGTGAACCGCGGCACCAAGTCCCGCAGGGCGGCGTCGGCCGGCTTGTACCCCGCCTGCCCGAAGAACTGGGCGAGCTGGCACAACTCGCGGTCGAGGTGGACGGCCGGCACGTCCGCCAGCCCGGCCGACGGCCCGGACTTGAGCAACGCCTGGTGCCGCCGGCGGACGTGGTCCAGGACCGCCGGCAGGGTGTCCGGGACGGCCAGCACCCGCAGCCCGAACGCGGCCGCGGCGAACGCCTCGCCCCGGTCGGCCCCTAACAGCTCGACCAGCCGCCCGGCCGCCGGCTTGTGGTCCAGCCGGGCCAGCAGGACGGCCGCCTGCTCCTGACCCCGCCAGTCCCGCCCGGCTAGAATCCGCGTCCCCTGCTCGATCACCGGCCCGCGGAGGTCCGGCTTGCCGGCGAGTTCGCGGAGCGACCGCCGGGCCTTGGTCCGCACGTCGGGGTGCGGGTCGTTGAGCCGGTCGCCGAGGAGCTTCAAGTGATCCGGACTAGGCAGACGGAACAAGACCTCGACCCCGGCCGCCCGCACCGCCTGCTCGGGGCGACCGAGGACCGGGCCGAGCACCGGCAGCACCAGCTTCGGGTCGAGTTCGACCAGCCGGGCCACGGCCACCGCCCCGACCGCCGGCTCGGCGTCGGTGGTCAGCCGCCGGAGCAGCCGGACGGCTTCGTCGCCGGTGTGCCGCCGGAGTTGCCAGGCCGCAGCCAGCCGGTCCGCCACCCCGCCGTCGGCTAACCGCGTGGCGTCGGCTTCGCCGCCGGCC
>JAIEQN010000211.1 GCA_019747685.1 Gemmataceae bacterium | reverse complement strand
CGGG
Organism: Gemmataceae bacterium; assembly: GCA_019747685.1. Classification (GTDB taxonomy): domain Bacteria; phylum Planctomycetota; class Planctomycetia; order Gemmatales; family Gemmataceae; genus Urbifossiella. The sequence continues at coordinate 9,595 of JAIEQN010000211.1, read as the reverse complement.
CCGGCGATGACGCACCATGCAACTCCGGTGCGTCATCGCCGGCCCGGGGCCGGCTCGACACACCCTACCAGCGTCACTCCGACCGCCTCCCCTTCCGCTTCCCGAAGGGGTCCGACTTCACGACGGCCAGGACCACCGCCGAGAACCGGTCGCCGTCGGCTTTCGACGCCGCGACGACCTCGTCCAGGGCACACTTATCGTAGTACTCCAGCCCACGGCCGAGGGCATACGTCAGGAGTTTATCGGCGAAACAGCGGCGGAACTGGTCGGCCTTGCCGAGCAGTACCTTGCGGAGTTCGGCCGGGCCGGCAAACTTGGCCCCGTCGGGCAGCACGCCGGTGCTGTCGATCGTCTGGCCGTTGTCCTTCTCCCGCCAAGCCCCGATCCCGTCGAAGTTTTCGAGGCCGAACCCGAGCGGGTCGAGCTTGCTGTGGCAGGTGGCGCAGCTCGGGTTGGCCCGGTGCTGCTCCATCTGCTGCCGGAGGGTCCCCTTGAGCTGCCCGGTCGGCGGCAGCTCGGGCACGTCCGGGGCCGGCGGCGGGGGCGGGGTGCCGAGGACGTTCTCCAGAATCCACTTGCCCCGCTTGACCGGCGAGGTCCGGGTCGGGTTCGACGTGACGGTCAGGGTGCTGGCCATCGTGACGATGCCGCCCCGCCGGCCGTCCGGCAGGTTCACCTTGCGGAACTCCGGCCCGTCCACCCGCGGCAGCTTGTAGTGCCGGGACATCCGGTCGTTGACGAAGGCGTAGGGGGCGTCCAGGAACTCCAGGATGCTCCGGTCCTCCCGGACGACGTGCTCGAAGAACGCCTCGGCCTCGCCGACCATCCCCCGCCGCAGGGCCTCGTCCCAGTCCGGGTAGTAGCCGGAGTCCGGGGCCAGGGTCTTGAGGCTCCGCAGTTGCAGCCACTGGCCGGCGAAGTTCTCGCCCAGCCCCCGGGCCTTCGGGTCGCGGAGCATCCGCTTGACCTGGGCCTCCAGCACCCCGGGCTTGCGAAGCTCGTTCTTCGCGGCGAGGGCGGAGAGCTCCCCGTCCGGCATACTCGACCAGAGGAAGTAGCTCAGCCGGGTGGCGAACTCGTAGTCGTTGAGCGGGCGGACGCCCTCGGGGTCGGCCGGGTCGTCCTCGATCCGGAAGAGGAAGTGGGGTGAGCAGAGGACGGCCTTCATCGGCAGCCGCAGGGCCTGTTCCCACGGCTCGCCCTGGGCCGCGGCCACCTCGTACAGCCTCACCAGCCGGGCCAGCTCGTCCGGCTTGACCGGCCGGCGGAAGGCCCGGCGGGCGAACTCGCCCAGCACCCGCTCGGCCGCCGGCCGGTCCCCGCCGTCCTTTGGGGTGGCGACGAGGAGCAGCTTGATCGACTCCGGGTCCGGCTTCGGGGGCGGGTTGAACGGCCCCTCGACCTCGATCAGGCCGAGCCCGAACTCGCGGAACTTCTTGGCCGCGTCCGGCTCGTCCTTGTTCTCGTGCGGGTTGGTGAAGGCGACGGCCACCCGCTTCTCCCCGGCCGGTAGCCGGGACCGGACCTCGTACAGCTCCGGCTTGTCCTTCGGGGCCTTCACCTCGAACGACTTCAGGTCCTTGCCGTCGACCCGGACGACGGCCTTCGGGAACCCGCCGCCGGCGTCCGTGCCCCAGCCGCGGAACCGGACGACGTACTCGGCCTCGGCCGGGAAGTTGAACTTCTCCAGGTACGCCGACCCCTCGGACGTGAAGGTGATCTTCGGCCGGTCCTCCCGGGTCTTGGCCGACCGGGGGATGACCAGGATGTTCTGCGGCCGGTACGTCTGCTTCTGGTTGATGGGCGGGAGCGGCCGGGTCAGGGCCGCGGCCAGCACCTTGTCGGCAGCGGCCAGATACTTTTCGAGCAGGACGGGTTGGAGCGACAGCACGTCGCCGATGTTGTCGAACCCGTAGCCGACATCGTCGGCCGGGAAGTCGTCGGCCGGCTTGAGGTCCACCCCGCACAGGTCGCGGACGGTGTTGTTGTACTCCGGGCGGTTGAGCCGCCGGAGCGTCACCCGCCCGGGGTCCTTCTGGGCGCCGCAGTCGACCCGGGTGAGGGCGTTCTCGACCCAGTCGATGACCGCCGCCTTTTCTTCCTTCGTCGGCTGGGCCTTCTTCTTCGGCGGCATCTCGCCGGCGGCCAAGGCGTGGGCCACGTTGCCCCAGGTCTTGCGGTCCTTGCGGGCGTGGTCGGTACTCTGGAAGCCGTCCAGGGACAGCCCGCCGGCCGCCTTGTCCAGGTTGTGGCAGGGCATGCAGTACTTGTTGACGAACGGGACGATCTTCTGGACGAACTCGTCCTGGGCGGGTGGGGCGGGGTCGGCGGCCGGCCGGGCGGACGCGGCGGCCCACCACGAGGCGGCCAGCCCGACGACGGCCAGGCTGCCGATCAGGAAGGGGGCGCGGCGCCGCACCATCAACAGCTCTCCGGATGTCAGACCGAGCGGGGCAGGGGGCGGAGGCGGGTGCGGGCGGCTGGGAATACCGGCGGGCGGTCGAACTCCAACACACTTTACCGCGCGACACCCCCCGCCGCAACGACGATCCCCACCGGCGTAAGGGTTTGAAGGGGCGGAACTCACGGAAGATTCATGAGTTCCGGCGGGCCGACGGCTCTGGTGGCACAGGCCTCCCGGCCTGTGCTTCCGGAAGCACAGGCCGGGAGGCCTGTGCCACCAAAACAGGGCGGGGTCAGCGGCCTTTCGGGCGGATCGTGTCCGTCCCCGTCCACGGCCGCAGGACCTCGGGGATGACGACGCTGCCGTCGGCCTGCTGGTTGTTCTCCAGGATGGCGACCAGGGCCCGGGTGCAGGCGACGGCGGTGCCGTTGAGGGTGTGGACGAACCGGGTCCCCTTGAACCCCTTGCCCTTGTACCGGATGCCGAGCCGGCGGGCCTGGTAGTCGGTACAGTTGGACGTGCTCGTCACCTCGCCGTACTCGCCCCTCTCGCCCCGGCCGGGCATCCAGGCTTCGAGGTCGTACTTGCGGTAGGCCGGGCCGCCCAGGTCGCCGGTGCAGGTGTCGATGACGTGGAAGGCCAGCCCGAGGCCGGCGAAGATTTGTTCCTCTAACGCCCGGATTTCTTCGTGGACGGCGTCGCTCTGTTCGGGGACGCAGAAGGCGAACATCTCGACCTTCGTGAACTGGTGGACCCGGTACAGCCCGCGGGTATCCCGGCCCGCCGCCCCGGCCTCGGTCCGGAAGCAGTGGGACAGGCCGACGTACCGCTTGGGCAGCTCGGCCTCGTCGAAGATGCGGTCCTTGTGCATCCCGCCGAGGGTGATTTCGGCGGTGGCGATCAGGCACAGGTCGGTGTCGGCGACGGTGTAGACCTGCCGGGTGTTCGGGTCCGGGTCGCGGGGGAGGAAGCCGATCCCTTCGAGGACATCGACCCGGGCCAGGTCGGGCGTAATCACCGGCGTGTACCCGGCCTTCACACAGGCTTGCAGGGCGTACTGGACCAACGCCACTTCGAGCAGGGCGGCCTCGTTCTTCAGGAAGTAGAACTTCTGCCCGGCGACCCGGGTGCCGGCCTCGAAGTCGGCCAGGTCGAGGGCCTCGCACAGGGCGACGTGGTCCTTCGGCTTGAAGTCGAAGGCCCTCGGCTCGCCGTGTTTGGCGACGACCACGTTGGCGGACGGGTCGGTCCCGACCGGGGCGGCCGGGTGGGTCATGTTCGGGATTTGCAGGAGGTTCAGCTTCAGGTCGCCCTCGACGATGGCGAGTTGGGCGTCGATGGTGCCCACCTCGGCCTTGAGCCGGCCGCTCTCGTCCTTGAGGGCCTGTTTTTCCTCCGGCGTCTTGGCCTGGGGGAATTTCTTCGACACCTCGTTCTGCTTGGCCGCCGTCTCGCTGCGGAGCTGGACCAGCCGCTTCCGCTCGTCGTCGAACGCGACCGCCCGCTCGACCGGGACGGTCGGGACGTTGCGGTTGGCGCAGTTGGCTTTGACCGCGTCGAGGTTGTCACGGATGAAGGCGGCGTCGAGCATGGGGTCGCTTCGGTAGGGTGTGTCGAGCCGGCCGGGGGCCGGCGATGACGCACCGGGGATCGCGTGGTGCGTCGTCGCGGACCGCAGACGGTCCGCTCGACACACCCAACGGGACACCCCGCCCCGGGGCCGGTTCGGTGCCGTACCGCCGGGATGGTCTACCACATGGGCGGGTGGCCGAACAGCCGGCGGAGCAGCCCGATCTGCCCGGCGTGCAGCATCTCGTGGGCGGAGCACCACCGCACGGCGTCGATCTTGGTCCGGCAGAACCGGTGGGCGGTGAGGATCGGCGAGTCGAGGTCGGCGTCGGGCCAGCCCGTGAGGTCGGCCATCACCCGCTCGTGGACGCGGTCGAAGACGGCCCGGATGGCGGCCGGGGCGGGGTACGCGGCCGGGTCGGGGGAAACGACCGACTGCCGGCTCACGGCGGCGAGGAGGGCGGGGGGGAACAGCTCGGCGTCGTCCGGCCGTGGGCCGCGGACCCGCTCGAGGCAGAGGCGGAACTCGGACATCGCCAGGTGCCCGACCTGCCAGGCGACGTGTGTGGCCCCGCCCGGCGGCATCCGGAACCAGTCGGCCGGGTCGATGGTGTCGAGCAGTTCGACGGTGTACCGGCGGGCGAAGACGATCGCGTCGAGGGCGTGTCGCAGGCGGGACATGGGTGGCCCCGGTGAACGTCAGAACCGCCCGTGAATCGGTTTGCCGTCCAGGTAGGCGAGGTAGTCGTAGGTCGAGTCCGGGTAGCGGCGGGCGTACCCCTCGAACTGCTCCCGGATCAGGTCGAAGTCCGGCTCGCGGTCGCCGCCCAGGTACTCGGGTAGAAATTCGAGTATGTCGGCGAGGTCGGCGATCTGGGCGTGCGGGCCGCCGGCGTAAGCGAGGTTGCGGATTTCGACCAAGCCCCAGTGCAGCAGGAACCGCAGGCACCGGCGGAGGTCGGTCGTGGTGGGGGGCATGGGGTGACTCCGTCACACGAGCCGGACCGCGGCGAGCGGGGTCAGCGGGGCGGGCTGGCCCGGCACGCCGAGCGGCTGGACCTCGATCGGCGGCGGGTCGGTGCCCAGCACGGCCGTCGGGTACTCGGTGTTGCGGACGTACCGGGCGTCCCGCACCACGACGGGCTTGGGCGACCACAGGTCGGCCAACGGCAGCCGGGTGAGGACATCCGGCCGGCCGGGGACGTGGACGAGCGCCGGGATGTCGGCCCGGCCCGCCCGCAGGGCCGCGACCGCCCGCCGGACACCGCCCATGATACAGTACCCGGTCATCCGGGTCTCTCACGGCCGCTGCTCGAGCGGGACGTAGGGCACGTCGTTCTTGCCGACCGAGATTTGGTCGGGCCGGTAGATGCGGTTGTTGACGAGCTGCTCGTGCCAGTGGGCCAGCCACCCGGCCACCCGGGCGATGGCGAAGATCGGGGTGAACACGTCGGTCGGGATGCCCAGGCTCTGGTAGACGACGCCGGAGTAGAAGTCGACGTTCGGGTAAATGCCCTTCGGGCCGTAGATGCCGGCCGCCACCCGCTCCAGCTCCAGGGCCGTTTCGTAGGTCTTCGGCCGGGCCGTCTCGGCGAACATGTGCTCGGCGATCTCCTGGAGGACCGTCGCCCGCCCGTCCTTGACCTTATAGACCCGGTGGCCGAGGCCCATCACCTTGTACTTCGGGTCGGCCGCCCGCTTGGCGTCGAGCCACCCCTTGACGTTCTGCGGCCCGCCGATCCCCTCGAACTGCTCCAGGGCCTCCTCGTTGGCCCCGCCGTGGAGCGGGCCGGAGAGCGTCCCGATGGCCGAGGCGATCACCTGATAAGGGTTAGCGAGGGCCGACCCGGCCACCCGGGCGGTGAACGTGCTGGCGTTCATCTGGTGCTCGGCGTGGAGCACCAGGCAGGCGTCGAACACCTTCCGGGCGGCCGGGGTCGGCTCCTTGCCGCCGAGCATGTACAGGAAGTTGGCGGCGTGGTCGAGGTCCGGCCGGGGGTCGAGGATCTCGTCCCCCCGGCGGGTCCGGGCGAAGGCCGCGACGAGGGTGGGCATGGCGGCGATCAGCCGCATGCTGGCGTCCCAGTTCCGGGCCGGGTCGGCGACGTTCGGACAGGGGTAGAACAGCCCGAGGGCGGCGACCGAGGCGTGCAGGGCGTCCATCGGGTGGCCGTCGGCCGGCATGCACCGGATCAGGTCCTTGAGCCGGTAGTGGACGGCCCGCCGCTGCCGCAGGTCGTGGTCGAACTCGGCCAACTGCTTCTGCGTGGGGAGGTCGCCCTTGATGAGCAGCCAGGCCGTCTCCTCGTAGTTGCTCTGCTGGGCCAGCACCTCGACCGGGATGCCGCGGTACTCCAGCCGGGCCTTCTTGCCGTCCAGGAAGCTGACCGCCGACTTGGCGGCCGGCACGTCCTCCAGGCCCGGCTTGAACTCGGCTTCGACGGTCATGACGGGCCTCGGCGGGTGGGCGGCGGCCGGCGGGCCGGCCCTTCTGGATGTATACGGCGGGACGGCGGCGGGAGAAAGGCGGGCGCGACCGGAACCCGGGGCGTTGCCCCGGGCTATGCTGTGGCAGGCCTTCAGCCTGCCGGGCCGGACCGGCTCTTCAGCCCGAAGGGCTGACACATCGTAGCCCGGGGCAACGCCCCGGGTCCGTACGGCCCCCTACTTCGCCGCCGGCGTGACCTTGATGTTCCGGTACGCCACCGGGCCGTGGTCGCCCTGGAACATCAGCGGGCCGGTGGCGGCCTCCTTGCCGGTCAGCCCGCCGGGGGTCGGCCCCTTCATCTCGACGTTCTCGTGCAGGACGGTGCCGTTCTGCACCACCTTGACGAACTTGGCGTTGGCCACCTTCTTCCCGCCGTCGAACTTGGGGGCCTGGAAGTCGATCACGAACGACTGCCACTCGCCCGGCTTCTTGGCCGCGTTCACCTTCGGGGCGGCGGCGCTGTACAAGGCCCCGAGGTCACCCTGGGTCAGTTTGTCGTTCGGCCTGCCGTAGCTGTCGAGGACCTGGACCTCGTACTCGCCCATCAGGTAGATGCCCGAGTTCGACCCCTTGGGGACCATGAACTCGACCTCGTACCGGCCGTCGCCGAACGTCTGCTCGGTGAACAGGTCGGACCCCGGGCTGTTCAGCAGGGCGGGGGTGTCGTCCTTCATGATCCCCTTGTCGGCGAAGATAGCCTGGTTCAGCGGGGCGAGGGTCGGGGTGCCGGGAATGACGACCCATAGGCCCTTCTTCTCGTCCTTGAGCTTCCAGCCCTTCAGGTCCTTGCCGTTGAACGGCGTGACCGGCTTCGGGTCGGCGGCGACGGCGAGCGGGGCGAGCAGCACGACGGACGCGGCGGCGAGGCGGAGCATGGCGGGGCCTCCGGGGAGGGCGCGGAACGGGGTCAGGATAGCGAACCGAGCCGCACCAGCACCTTCCCGCCCTTCGCGCCGGACGCGGCGTGCCGGACGGCGTCGCCGATCCGGTCGAGTGGGTAGGTCGCGGAGATGTCGCTGCGGAGGGTGCCGTCGGCGATCAGCCGACCGACCTCGCGGAACAACCTCAACAGGGTCGGGACGCGTTGGGCCTTGACCCAGTCGGCCAGCCAGAACCCCTCGACCCGCTTCGACCCGGTGATGAGGAACCGCGGGTCGACCGGGACCGGCTCGCCGGAGAGCAGCCCGTACAGCAGGCACCGGCCGCCGGCGGCCAGCGACGCCACCGCCTCGGCCCCGGTCGTCCCGCCGACCGGGTCGAGGGCGTACCGCACCCCGCCGCCGGTCAGCTCCCCGACCCGCTCGGCGACCGGACCGTCGTCCGAGACGAGGACCGCGTCCGCCCCGAGCTGCTTCAGCTCCTCCGCCTGCTCGGCCCGGCGGACCACATTGACGGTCCGGAAGCCGTACTTCCGGCCGAGCCGGATGACCATCTTGCCGAGGTTGCTCCCGGCGGCCGTCTGCAACAGCCAGTCGCCGGACGGCACCTGGAGGACGTGGCGGGTCATGACCAGGGCCGTCGTCGGGTTGACGAAGAAGCAGGCGGCCTGGTCGTCGGGGAGGCCGGCCGGGACCGGGATCACCTGCCGGGCCTTCGCAACCGTGTACTCGCCCCAGTTGCCGACCCCGTCGTTGACCACGGCCACCCGCTTCCCCTTGCGGAACCATCCGAGCAGGCCCCCGCCGGACGCCTCGACCACGCCGACCCCCTCGAACCCGGGCGTCGCGGGGAGCGTCGGCCTCAGCCCGTACTGGCCTTCCGTGTACAGCAGGTCCGACGGGTTGATCGGGCTGGCCAGCATCCGCACCAGCACCTCACCCCGGCCGGGGGTCGGCTCCGGCACCCCGCGGACGCTCAGCACCTCGGCGGCCGGGCCGAACCGGTCGAACACGGCGGCCTTCATGCGGGCGGACTCCGGCGGGCGGTCGCACTCGGTTTGGTGGCACAGGCCTCCCGGCCTGTGCAGTACCCCACACAGGCAGGAATGCCTGTGCCACCCAACCCGTACCCCACACAGGCAGGAATGCCTGTGCCACCCAACCCGGGGACGGCGGGCAGCGGGTATCGTAGAGAAACACCGGACCCCGCGAACGGACCCTGCGGCCGGGACGGCCGCGCCCCCAGGACGGCCGCCCGATGTCGTTCCTGTCCGACCTGTTCGAGCTGTCGTGGCAGGACGTGGCCGGGTGGCTGTTCCTGCTCGAAGTCGTCCTGACCGCCGGCACCCTGATCTGGGTGCTGCACCTGAAGCGGGAGCCGCAGGCGGCCATCGCCTGGTGCCTGACCGTCATCCTGATGCCGTTCCTCGGGGCGGCCCTGTTCGCCCTGTTCGGCTACCAGACGATCCACCGGCCGCTGGCCCGGAAGCGGAAGCGGCGGACGGCGTACCGTCGGCTGTCGGACGGGGCGGGCGAGGACGGGGAGGCGTCGGCCGCGGTGCCCGAGCCGTGGGGCGTGCTGGCCGGTCTGGCCCGCCACCCGGACGGGTTCCCGGTCACGGCGGGAAACCGCGTCACCCTGTACCACCACGGCGGCCCGGCTTACGACGCGATGCTGGAGGCGGTCGCCGCCGCCCGCCACCACGTCCACCTGGAGTTCTTCATCGTCCGCCCGGACGCCAGCGGCCGGCGGTTCCTGGACGCCCTGGTGGCGGCCGCCCGGCGGGGGGTCGAGGTCCGGTTCGTGTACGACTCGGTCGGGTCGTACTCCCTGTCGTCCCGGATGGTGCGGGAGCTGGCGGCGGCCGGCGGGAAGGTGGTCGCCTTCCTGCCGCTGTTGAACCCCCTCTACCGGCTCCGGGTGAACCTGCGGAACCACCGCAAGATTCTCATCGTCGACGGCCGGGTCGGGTTCACCGGGGGCCTGAACATCGGCGACGAGTACCTCGGCCTCGCCCCCCAATTCGGGTACTGGCGGGACACCCATTTACGGCTGGAAGGGCCGGCCGTCGCCTCCCTCCAGCGGGTGTTCCTGGAGGACTGGTTCTTCGCCGCCCACGAGGCGGTCCGCGGGTCGACGTACTACCCCGAGCCGGCGGCGGTCGGGGATGCGCTCGTGCAGATCGCCCACTCCGGGCCGGACGCCGAGTACAAGGCGATCCGGGAGACGTACTTCGCCGGCATCCTCCGGGCCCG
>JAIEQN010000252.1 GCA_019747685.1 Gemmataceae bacterium | reverse complement strand
TGGGTCAGAAGGTCCGGCCGACCGGGTTCCGCACGGGCATCATGCGGCCGTGGCGGAGCACCTGGTACGCCAGCAAGTCCGACTTCTCGGAGCTGCTGGTCGAGGACGTCCGCATCCGCGAGTTCGTCCAGCGGTACCTGACCGTCCGCAAGGACCGCAAGCAGCAGCGGCCGGCCATCTCGGACATCAAGATCGAGCGGACCCGGGAGCGGGTGGTGGTGACCGTCACCAGCAGCCGGGTCGGGGCGATCATCGGGAAGAAGGGCGAGAAGATCGAGAAGCTGACCAAGGCCCTGGAGAAGCTGACCCGCCGGCACATCGAGGTGAAGACGGTCGAGATCACCCGGCCGGAGGTCGACCCGCAGCTGATCTCCGAGGACGTGGCCGAGCAGCTCGAGCGGCGGGCCAGCTTCCGCCGGACCATGAAGACGGCCATCCAGCGGGCCATGGAGGGCGGGGCCCGGGGGGTCAAGCTGCAACTGTCCGGCCGGCTCGGCGGGTCCGAGATGGCCCGGTGCGAGAAGGGGATGGAGGGGAGCATCCCGCTCTCGACGCTGCGGTGCAAGGTCGAGTACGGGTTCACCGAGGCGTCGACCCCGCAGGGCAACATCGGGATCAAGGTCTGGGTCAACCAGGGCGACTATCTGACGGGGGACATCGTCGATGCCACAGATGCCCAAGCGGGTCAAATACAGAAAAAGTCAACGCGGCGTCGCCCGCGGTAGGGTGACCCAGCGGAAGTACGCCGGCCCGATCCGCGGCCTGGCCCTCCGCGGCAACTACGTGGCCTACGGGGACTTCGGCCTGCAGACCCTCGAGGGCGGGTTCCTGTCGGCCGAGTGCATCGAGAGCGGCCGGATCACCATGACCCGGTTCGTCTCCGGGGAGGGCCGGTACTACATCCGGGTCTTCCCGCACAAGCCGGTCACCGCCATCCCGGCCGAGACCCGGATGGGCAAGGGGAAGGGCGAGCCGGAGTACTGGGCGGCCGTGGTCAAGGCCGGGACCGTCCTGTTCGAGATCGGCGGGCTGCCCGAGTCGGCCGCCCGCGACTGCCTGGCCCGGGTGGCGTACAAGATGCCGTTCAAGTGCCGGTTCGTGACCCGCCGGCCCAACGTGTAAGCGGAGTGTGAGTGTGAGTGCGAGTGCGAGGGAAAAGCCGGCAGGCTGAGGTCCGGTTCCCTCGCACTCGCACTCACACTCACACTCCTCACCGCAGGTGATGGGATGCCGACGCCGAAGACCGACTTCCGGGGGATGAGCGACGAGCAGCTCGGGCTCACCCTGAAGGACACCGAGAAGCACCTGTTCCAGCTCCGGTTCCAGTCGGCCACCGACCGGCTGGAGACGCCGAGCGAGATCAAGAAGGCCAAGAAGGACGTGGCCCGCATCCGGACCGAGCAGCGGCGGCGGGAGCTGGAGGGGCTCAAGGCCCTGCCGGTCGACCAGCTCAAGGGCAAGGTCGCCGGGCTGGAGGCGAAGATGGCGGCCGCCGGGCCGGGCAAGCGGCAGACCAAAAGGCGGCTCCAGCGGCTCCAGGGGTGGGCCGGGCTGCCGGTCCTGGTCGGCCCGCCGCCCGAGCCCCGGCCGAAGAACGCCCGGGACACCGTCGAGCGGCTCCGGGCCGGGAGGAAGAAGTAACCCATGGCCGACAGCACCACCCCGGCCGCCGGCGGCGACGCCCCGGCCAAGACGACCGGCCCCCGGCACCTGGTCGGGACGGTCACCCGGGACAAGAACCTGAAGACCCGGCGGGTCGAGGTCACCCGCCGGGTCAAGCACCCGAAGTACGGGAAGTACGTCCAGCAGCGGACCATCTGCTACGCCCACGACGAGAACAACGAGTCGCACCTGGGCGACCTGGTCGAGATCGTGGAGAGCCGGCCGCTGTCCCGGACCAAGCGGTGGCGGCTGGTCCGGATCGTGACCAAGGCCCCGAGCCGGGCCCTGTCGAACCTGGAGGGGGCCGTCGCCGGGAGCGACGCGGCCGCCCCGGCCGCCGGGCCGACCACCTGAGGCAGACCGCCGGGCGGCCCCGCCCCCGGCCGCGAGGGACCACCCGATGGTTCAGATGTACACGTACATGGACGTGGCCGACAACACCGGGGCCAAGGAGGTCATGTGCATCCAGGTGCTCGGCGGGAACAAGCGCCGGGTGGCCTACCTGGGTGACGTCATCCGGGCCAGCGTCAAGAAGGCGATCGCCGGCGGGGACGTGAAGGCCGGGGACGTGGTCAAGGGCGTGGTCGTCCGGACCAAGGTGGCCACCCGCCGGGAGGACGGCAGCTACGTCCGGTTCGACCGCAACGCCCTGGTCCTGCTGGACAACGACAACAACCCCCGGGGCACCCGCATCTTCGGGGCCATCCCCCGGGAGCTGCGGGCCAAGTACAACAAGATCATCAGCCTGGCCGCCGAGGTGGTCTGAGTTTCGAGTTTATCAGTTTCGAGTTTCGAGTTACCCGACGGCCGACACGCGACCCGTGGACGAACCCGCCCGGTGATTCCGAACTCGAAACTTTAAACTTCAAACTGGAAACTGTGATGTACATCCGCAAAGACGACACGGTCCAGGTCCTGACCGGGGACGACAAGGGGACCCGGGGGAAGGTGCTGCGGGTCCTCCGCAAGGAGGGCAAGGTGGTGGTGGCCGGGGTGAACCGGGTCTACCGCCACCTCAAGCCGTCCCGGCTCAACCCCCAGGGCGGCCGGCTCTCGAAGGAGATGCCGGTCCAGGCGTCGAACGTCATGCTGATCGACCCGACCACGAACAAGCCGACCCGGGTCGGGGTCCGCTACCTGCCGGACGGGGCCAAGGAGCTGTACGCCAAGAAGAGCGGGGCCCGCATCCGGCTGTTGTCGAAGCCGAACCCGAAGTACGCCAAGAAGGCCTAGCCCGCACCCGGCCCGGACCGGCCCCGTCGTCATGGGGCCGGCGTAGGCCCGACCGAGGTTTCCCCCGATGGCCCCCGCCACCGCCGACGCCCCGAAGACCGCCGCCCCGCCCCCCCGGCTCCAGAAGCGGTACGCCGAGGAGATCGTCCCGGCCCTGGCCAAGAAGCTCGGCCGGACCAACCCGCTGAGCCTGCCCAAGCTGGTGAAGATCAGCCTGAACATGGGGGTCGGCAAGGCCCTGCAGGACAAGGAGCGGATGAAGCAGGCGGTCGAGCACCTGGCCATGATCTCCGGCCAGAAGCCGCAGGTGATGAAGGCCCGGCAGGCGGTCAGCGCGTTCCGGCTGCGGGAGGGGAACGAGATCGGCTGCCGGGTGACGCTCCGCGGCAAGCGGATGTACGAGTTCCTGGACCGGCTGGTCAACGTCGCCCTCCCCCGCATCCGGGACTTCCGCGGGGTGAACCCGAAGAGCTTCGACGGGAACGGGAACTACAGCATGGGGCTGACCGAGCAGTTGGTCTTCCCCGAGGTCGACCCGGACAAGGTGACGTTCACCCAGGGGATGGACATCACCTTCGTCACCACCAGCCGCAGCGACGACGAGGCCCGCGAACTGCTCCGGGCCTTCGGGATGCCGTTTCGGGACGACACGAAGTAACAGTTTCGAGTTTCGGAGTTCAAAGTTTCGAGTCGACAGACCGTCCTGTATTCGACTCGAAACTTTAAACTCCGAAATTCGAAACTGAAAACAGGAACGGCCGGCTCACCCGCGGGGCGTGCCCCGGGACCCGAGCCGGTACGCCACACCAACGAGACCGCGATGTCGACGAACGCACAGGAAGCCAAGTTCCGCCGGCAGGTGGCCGCCCGGGACCTGCACCGGGCCGAGATGAAGAAGCCGGCCGACCAGCGGAACCCGGCCCACCTGCTGGCCGGCCGGGAGCTGATCCAGATCCGCAACCGGTGCAAGCTGTGCGGCCGCGGCCGGGCCGTCTACCGGAAGTTCGGCGTCTGCCGCATCTGCTTCCGGAACATGGCCAGCAGCGGGCTCATCCCCGGCGTCCAAAAGGCGTCCTGGTAAACCACCGCGAACGGGAGAGGGGGCGACCGCCATGATGACCGACCCGATCGCGGACATGCTGACCCGCATCCGCAACGGCAACACGATCGAGCGGCCGTACGTCGAGATGCCGGCCACCAAGCTGAAGGTGGCCGTGGCCAAGGTGCTGCTCGAAGAGGGCTTCGTCCTCGGCTACCGGACCGGCAAGTACGTCGAGACGGGGACCGAGGCCGGGGCCCAGAAGGACTTCCGGGAGGTGGACAAGCTGGGCGAGCCGCACGTCGTCCTCCAGGTGTTCCTGAAGTACGGCCCGGACGGGGAGAAGGTGATCCGCCACATCCAGCGGTACTCCAAGCCGGGCCGGCGGGTGTACCAGGGGTACAAGGACGTGAAGCGGGTCCTGGACGGCCTCGGCATCGCCGTCCTGTCGACCAGCCGGGGGGTGATGTCCGACCGCCAGGCCCGCCGCGATAAGGTCGGCGGCGAAATCCTGTGTACGGTCTGGTAGTTCCGAGTTCCAAGTTCCAAGTTGACCTCAGGCCGCGTTCCGAACCTGGAACCCGCGAACCTGGAACTTGGAACGAGGGGTTTAAGATGTCGCGCATCGGAAAGCTGCCGATCCCGATCCCGGCCGGGGTGACGGTGACGGTCAAGGACGGGGCGGTGACGGTCAAGGGGCCGAAGGGCGCCCCGCAGACGTTCGGCTACCACCCGAACATGCGGGTCGAGTCGGACGGCAAGCAGTTGACCGTCAAGCGGCCGGACGACGACCGGCTGAACCGGGCCCTGCACGGGCTGACCCGGGCGCTGCTGAACAACATGGTGGTGGGCGTCACCGCCGGGTACGAGAAGAAGCTGAAGATCGAGGGGGTCGGGTTCCAGGCGGCGATGGACGGCAAGGCGGTCGTCCTGACCGTCGGGTACGCCAACCGCATCCGGCACGAGCCGCCGGAGGGCGTGGCCGTGGCCGTCCCCGACCCGACCACCATCGTCGTGACCGGGACGGACAAGCAGAAGGTCGGGCAGTTCGCGGCCGAGGTCCGGGCCAGCCGCAAGCCCGAGCCGTACAAGGGCAAGGGCATCCGGTACGAGGGCGAGGTCGTCCGCCGCAAGGAAGGGAAGTCGTTCGCCGCCGGGAAGTAGTCGTCCATCGGTCCCGGGGTTTCACCCCGGGCTACGCTGTGACAGCCCTTCGGGCTGCGAAGCACCCGACCCCGAAGGGGTCACACACCATAGCCCGGGGTGAAACCCCGGGGTACCCGACCCGGACCACCGACCACCGCTATGGACGCACAGAAGCTGAAAGCCGCGCGGGCCCAACGGCGGCGGTTCCGGGTCCGCAAGAACATCTACGGGACCCCCGACCAGCCCCGGCTGAGCGTGTTCCGCAGCAACCTGCACATCTACGCCCAGCTCGTCGACGACCTGAACGGGGTCACCCTGGCGGCCGCCGGGAGCACCGCCAAGGCGGCCGGGCTGAAGCACGGCGGGAACGTGGCGGCGGCCTCCGAGGTCGGGCGGCTGATCGCCGCCAAGGCCAAGGAGAAGGGGATCACCCGGGCGGCGTTCGACCGCGGGTCGTACCGGTTCCACGGCCGGGTGGCGGCCCTGGCCCAGGCGGCGACCGCCGCCGGGCTGGTCTGCACCGGGGCCGCCCCGGTCCACAAGCACAAGGACGCCGCCCCCCCGGCCGACGCCAAGGCGGCCAAGGGCGGCAAGGGCGAGGCCAAGAAGGGCGAGGGGAAGCCGAAGGGCGACGGGAAGAAGCCGGGCGGGGACAAGAAGTAGTGTTTAGTGTTTAGTGTTTAGTGTTTCGTCCGGACCCCGGGTGCCCGTGACCCCCGGCCGGGATACACTGAATGCGGACGCCGAACACACAGGATTAAACACTAAACACTAAACACTAAACACTACTATGGCTCGCGACCGCGGCGGACGGGACGACCGGGACTCGCGCGACAACGCGCTGGTCGACTTCGTGGTGAAGATCAAGCGGTCGGCGTGCGTCGTCAAGGGCGGCCGCCGGTTCAGCTTCAACGCCCTGGTCGTGGTCGGCGACAAGCGGGGGCGGGTGGCCTTCGGGTACGGCAAGGCGAACGAGGTTCCGCCGTCGGTCGAGAAGGCGATCAAGGAGGGCGAGGCCAACGTCCACCGGACCCGGAAGGTGGCCCTCCGCGGCAGCGGCGGTCCCCCCACCACCATCCCGCACCGGGTGATCGGCCGGTACGGCGCCAGCAAGGTGGTGCTGGTCCCGGCCGGGCCGGGGACCGGGGTGAAGGCCGGGCCGGGGGTCCGGGAGGTCCTCGCGGCGGCCGGGGTGACCGACATCCTGACCAAGGTCCACGGCAGCACCAACCCGCTCAACCTGGTCAAGGCCACCATCCAGGGGCTGCTCCAGCTCCGGACCCGGGACGAGGTGGCCCGGCTCCGCGGGGTGGCGTTGTAAGGAACGTGCCCGGTAGCCCGGTAGGGTGTGTCGAGCGGTCCGTCCGCGGACCGCGACGACGCACCAGCGCAACCCGGTGCGTCGTCGCCGGCCGGAGGGCCGGCTCGACACACCCTACGAAACACTTGCCTTCCTGGTGGCTCACATGGACCTGACCGAAGTCAGCAAGGGCGTCCACAAGCGGAAGCCGAAGAGGCGGGTCGGCCGGGGGATCGGGTCCGGCCTGGGGAAGACCGCCGGCCGCGGCCAGAAGGGGCAGTACTCGTCGGCCGGGGCCCAGCTCCCGGGCGGGCTGTTCGAGGGCGGCCAGATGCCGCTGTACCGGCGGCTCCCCAAGCGGGGGTTCACCAACGCCGCCTTCCGCAAGCACTGGGCCGAGGTGAACGTCGGGTCCCTCGGGGTGTTCGACGCCGGGGCCCGGGTGGACATGGCCGCCCTGAAGGGCAAGCGGCTGGTGGTCGGCACCTACGACGGGGTCCGGGTGCTCGGCGACGGCGAGCTGGCGGTCAAGCTGGCGGTCGTCGCCGACCACTTCACCAAGTCCGCCAAGCAGAAGATCGAGGCGGCCGGCGGCTCGACCGATCTGGTCCCGCCGCCCAAGAAGCCGGTCCGCAACAAGATGAAGCCCCGCCCGGCCAAGCCGGAGGCCGAGCGGAGCAAGAAGTAGCCCGGGCCGCCGCCGCGGCCGGGGAGTAAAAAGGCAAAAGGAACAAGGAACACGGGGGCCGGGGGCTCGCCCCGTCCGCGGCGAGCCGCCGGCCGCCCGCCGTCCCTTTTCCTTTTGCCTTGTTTTTGTTCGCCTCGTTCCTTCTTCCTCCCGACGCCCGGAGGGCGGCGATGCGGCAGCTCCTGACCATCTTCAAGATCCCCGAGCTGCGGAAGAAGATCTTCATCACCCTGGTGTTCCTGGCCGTCTACCGGATCGGGTACTACGTCCCGCTGCCGATGGTCGACCAGGTGAAGCTGGGGGAGAAGCTGGCCAACGCCCAGGGCGGGGCGCTGGGCCAGGTGCTCGGGTTCGTGTCCATGTTCTCCGGCGGGAACCTGAGCCAGGCGTGCATCTTCTCGATGGGGATCATGCCGTACATCTCGGCCTCGATCATCATCCAGCTCCTGTCCAGCGGGGTGGTCCCGAGCCTGGAGCGGCTCCGCAAGGAGGGGGAGGCCGGGCGGAAGAAGCTGAACGAGATCACCCGCTACCTGACCGTCCCGATCTGCCTGATCCAGGGGCTGATGGTGGTCAACCAGCTGATGCGGCCGGACACCGGGGACGGGGGCGGCGGGTTCGGGACGGCCGCCCCCGGGTACGCCGAGGGGTTCAACCTGTACTGGTTCGGGTTCTCGGCCGTGCTCACCATGACCGTCGGGACGGTGTTCCTGATGTGGCTCGGGGAGCAGATCGACGAGTACGGGATCGGCAACGGCATCTCGCTCATCATCATGGCCGGGATCGTGGCCCGGCTGCCGGACGCGACCGGCATCCTCCTGTTCGACTCGACCACCGGGCACCTGAAGGAGTCGCTGTTCACCCTCGGGGCGGCGACCGGGGACGTGAGCTTCGAGAAGCTGCTCGTGCTGCTGTTCCTGTTCGTCGCGGTGGTGGTCGGGGTGATCGCCATGACCAAGGCCCAGCGGCGGATCCCGACCCAGTCCGCCAAGCACGTCCGGGGCCGGCGGGTGTACGGCGGGACCCGGCAGTTCTTGCCGATGAAGGTGAACGCGGCCGGGGTGATGCCGGTCATCTTCGCCAGCACGCTCTTGATCCTGCCGTGGTTCCTGTTCAGCTCGATCGCCAGCGTGACCGAGGCCGGGTGGGCGGCGACCCTGGCCCAGACGTTCCAGAACCACCGGGGGTGGCTGTACAACATCCTGTACGTGGTGATGATCTACGTGTTCTGCTACTTCTGGGTGGCCATCACCTTCAACCCGAAGGAGATCGCCGACAACCTGAAGGACTACGGCAGCTTCATCCCCGGGTACCGGCCGGGCAAGCGGACGGCCGACTACCTGGAGCGGGTGCTGATGCGGATCACGTTCGTCGGGGCGGCGTTCCTGGCGGTCATCGCCATCATCCCGAACGTGATCTCGGCGGAGATGGACATCGACCCCCGGGTGGCCAGCTTCTACGGCGGGACCGGGCTGCTGATCGTCATCAGCGTGGCCCTCGACCTGGTCCAGAAGATCAACAGCCACCTGGTCATGCGGAACTACCCCGGGCTGACGGACGAGTAACCCGCTCCGCGGGAAATCCGAAGCACGAAATCCGAAAGGGGAGGCAGGGCGTTACCGGTCTTCTTTCGGATTTCGTGCTTCGTGCTTCGAAGTTCCCGCCCGGCGGGCGTGCCGTACAATCCTCGGTGAAGGGTTCGTGTGTGTCCCCCCGCGTGCGGGCTCCCCGGATGTAGGACGGGCGGTTCATGCGACTGGTGCTCGTCGGGCCGCCGGGGTGCGGGAAGGGGACCCAGGGCGAGCTCCTGGTCGAGCGGCTGGGGGTGGTCGAGGTCGGGACCGGGGACATCCTGCGGCGGGCGATCAAGGACGGGACGCCGCTCGGCCGGGAGGTCGAGCCGCTGCTCAAGCAGGGGCTACTGGTCCCGGACACGGTGGTCAACGACCTGGTGGCCGAGCTGTTCCGGGGGCCGCACCGGCCCGAACGGTTCGTGATGGACGGGTACCCCCGGACGTACGCCCAGGCGATCGCGTTCGACGCCCTGTTGAACCAGGAGATGCTGTCCCTGGACGGGGTCGTCAACCTGACGATCAGCGACGAGGAGGTGGTCCGGCGGATCAGCGGCCGGCGGTGCTGCTCGAACCTGGAGGCGTGCGGGGTCTGCTACAACGTGTACGCCAAGCCCCCGAAGGTCGAGGGGAAGTGCGACCGGTGTGGGGCCCCGCTGATGCTCCGGGACGACGACCGGGAGGAGACGGTCCGCCGGCGGCTGGACGAGTTCCACAAGAACACCGACGCCCTGATCGAGCACTACCGCCGGCGGGGCCTGCTGCGGGAGGTCCCGGCGACCGGCGGGGTGGAGGCGATCTACGCCAACATCATCAAGGCCATCGGCAAGACGGCGGCGTGAGGCGTGCGGGGGGGGACGATGTCGCCGCGGCTGGCCGGCCGGGTCGGGAAGGTCCTGGGGATCATTTGCCTCGTGAACTTCGCCGTCTTTTTCACTCACTCGATGG
>JAIEQN010000620.1 GCA_019747685.1 Gemmataceae bacterium | reverse complement strand
AGGCGTTCCTCACCCTGGCGTGCATCAAGGTCTGCTCGTACCGCCTGCTCGACCGGTAAAGTTAGGGCTTCTTAACCACAGAGTCACAGAGACCACAGAGCAGACAGAATACTTTGTTCTGACTTCTGTAATCTCTGCTCTGTGGTTTCTGTGACTCTGAAGTTAATCTCGGGCTGCCGGCACGATCAGCCCATGACGTAGACGCCCGGGAGCGGGACGGCCGGGGTCGGCAGCGGTCCCCAGGCGTACTCCTGCGGCCGCAGGTCCAGCTTCGACTCGATCATCTGCTTCCAGGTCAGCCGCTTGCCGGTGTACGCCGCCTCCCGGGCCATGATCGCCAGCATGGTGCTGTGGGCGGCCGTCTCCCCGTCGTTGATCGGCTTGCCGGCCCGGATCGAGGCGAACAGCTCGTCGTGCTCCACGTCGTACATGCTCTTGTCCTCGCCGGCGTACTCCCATGCCCCGCCCCCGGCCGGGCCGACCCGGTGTTTCATCAGGTGGGCCGTCCCCTTCGACCCGATGACGTAGTCGTTGGTGTCGCCCGAGCACCCGGGCATCTGCCGGCAGGCCGAGGTCAGCCGGGCCCCGTTCTTGAACTCGAAGGTGGCGGCGAAGTGGTCGTAGATGTGGCCGTACTTCGGGTCGGTCCGGACCTGCCGGCCGCCGACCGCCGTGCAGGCGACCGGCATCTCACCGCCGAACACCCAGTTGGCCTTATCGAAGTTGTGGCAGTGCTGCTCGACGATGAAGTCGCCGCACAGCCAGGTGTAGTAGTACCAGTTCCGCATCTGGTACTCCATGTCCGAGCCGCACGCCTCCCGCTCCTTGCGGAACCAGAGCGGGCCGGTCAGGTAGGTGATGTGCATGGCCAGCACGTCGCCGATCATCCCGTTGTGGATCCGCTTCACCGTCTCCCGCTTGCCGTTCTCGTACCGGAAGCAGAACCCGGAGCAGAGGCCGATGTTCTTGCTCTTGGCCAGCTTGGCGGTTTCGATCACCGACCGCACCCCGGTCGGGTCGACGGCCACCGGCTTCTCGCAGAAGACGTGCTTGCCGGCGTCGATGGCCGCCCGCAGGTGCTCGGGCCGGAACCCCGGCGGGGTACAGAGCAGAACGACATCCACGCCGCAGCCGAGCAGCTTCTTGTACCCGTCGAACCCGTCGAACCGGCGGTCCGGCGGCACGTCGATCTTCGCCGCGAGGTGCTGGTTCTCCTTCGACTTGGTCAGGGTCCGGTGGCTGTCTTCGAGCCGGTCCATGAAGGCGTCGCACATGGCGACCAGCTTGACGTTCGGGTCGGCCTGGAGGGCGTTGAGGGCGGCCCCGGTGCCGCGGCCGCCGCACCCGACGAGGCCGACGCGGAGGGTGTCGCCGCCGGCCGCGTGCAGCCCGGCGGAGAACATGGCCGGGGCGGCGACGGCCGCGGTCGAGGCCTTGAGGAAGGTGCGGCGGGAGGCGGGGGTCATGCGACGGGTCCGGTGGGGTGGGATCGGGCGGGGAGCGCGAGATTCCGCCATTGTGCGCCGGCGGCGGGCGTGAGGGAAGGAAGAAAACCGAAGACCGGCCCGCAGATGACGCAGACTCCGCCGCAGATGAAATCCAGATCGGATAAATTCTGATTTTCAATCCGGTTTTATCTGCGTCCGCTCTGCGTCATCTGCGGGCCAGTCTTTGCCTATCCCACCAGCGCCTTGACGATGTCGGCCTTCTCGACGCCGGTGAGCTTCTGGTCGAGGCCCTGGTGGCGGAAGGTGAACCGCTCGTGGTCGATCCCGAGCAGGTTCAGGACGGTGGCGTGGAAGTCGTGGACGCTGACCGGGTCCCGGACGATGTTGTAGCTGAAGTCGTCGGTCTCGCCGTGGATGGTGCCGCCCTTGGCCCCGCCGCCGGCCATCCACATGGTGAAGCACCGGGGGTGGTGGTCCCGGCCGTAGTTCGTCTTCGACAGCCCGCCCTGGCTGTAGATCGTCCGGCCGAACTCGCCGCCCCAGACGACGAGCGTCGAGTCGAACAGCCCCTTCCGCTTCAGGTCCTGGATCAGGCCCCAGCACGGCTGGTCCACGTCCCGGCACTGGTCCGGCATCCGCCCGGCCAGGTTGCCGTGGTGGTCCCAGTTGTTGTGGTAGACCTGGACGAAGCGGACGCCCTTCTCGACCAGCCGGCGGGCGGTCAGGACGGTGTTGGCGAAGGTGCCGGGCTTCTTGGCGTCCGGCCCGTACAGCTCGAACGTCCGGGCGTCCTCCTTCGACAGGTCGGCCAGCTCGGGCACGCTGGCCTGCATCCGGAAGGCCATCTCGTACTGCTTGATCCGGGTCAGCGTCTCCGGGTCGCCGGTCGCGTCGTGGGTCATTTGGTTGAGCTTGCCGATCCCATCGAGGGTCTTGCGGCGCACGTCCGGGGTGACGCCCGGTGGGTTGTTGATGTACAGGATCGGGTCGCCGGCCGCACGGAACGACACCGCTGCGTGTTCGCCGGGCAGGTAGCCCGATTGCCATAGCCGGGCCGAGATGGCCTGGACCTGCTCCTCGTTGCTCGGCTTGGCCACCATCACCACGAAGGTGGGGAGGTTCTGGTTCAGGCTGCCGAGGCCGTAGCTGGCCCAGGCCCCGAGGCACGGCCGGCCGGTCACCTGGTTGCCGGTCTGCATGAAGGTGATGGCCGGCTCGTGGTTGATGGCGTCGGTGTGCATGCTCCGGATGAAGCACAGGTCGTCGGCCATCTTGGCGGTGTGCGGCAGCATCTCGCTCACCCACATGCCGCAGTCGCCGTGCTGCTTGAACTTGTACTTCGACGGGGCGATCGGGAACCGGGCCTGGCCGCTGGTCATGGTGGTCAGCCGCTGGCCCTTGCGGATGCCCTCGGGCAGGTCCTGGTTGTAGAACCACCGCATCTTCGGCTTGTAGTCGTACAGGTCCATCTGGGCCGGGCCGCCGACCATGTGCAGGTAGATGACGTTCTTGGCCTTGGCCGGGAAGTGGGTCTCCGGCAGGGCGGCCCCGAGGCCGGTCTTGGTTCCCCCTTCGAGGGCGCGGGCCGTCTGCCCGAGGAGGGTCGACAGGGCGGCGGTGCCGAGGGAGAAGCCTGTCCCGGCGAAGAACTGCCGGCGGGTCTGGGCGAGGGCGTGTTGGTGGAACGGGGTCATCGTTTGGCCTCGGGGGAGTTCTTGCCGTGGTCGGTCTGGACGAACCCGATCCGCCGGGCCGGCGGGGGCGGCGGGGCAGCTGCCATCTGGCGGAGCACGTCGAGGATGACCTTGATCCGGTCGTCGTGGACTTGGACGGTCTCGGACAGTTTCTGGACGAGGGCGACAAGTTCGCCGGGGGTCGTCAGTAATTGGCGGAGCCGGACGAAGGCCCGCATGATCTCGATGTTGACCCGCACCGCGGTCGGTGATCGCAGAACCCCGGAGAGCATAGCGACGCCTTGCTCGGTGAACGCCCAGGGCAATTTCCGACGACCGCCATAGCCCGAACTTGAAGTCACAATTTGTGACTTCAAGTCTGTAAACTCATGCGGCGTAAGCTGAAAGGCGAAATCCGTCGGGAACCGTTCCCGGTTACGGTCGACCGCTTGGTTCAACACCTTCGTGGGGACGCCGTAGAGTTCGGCGAGGTCTTCGTCGAGCATAACCCGGTAACAACGAAGCACGCGGATGCGGGACTCGATGATCACCGGGGTGAGTTCGGCGGGGGGCTTCTTCGGCGGCATGGGCGACCCCACGGTACATGGCCGGCCGCCGGGTTTGAGATCACAGATTATGATCTCAAACCCGGCCTCTGGTCACTTGTTCAGCACCTCATCGAGATTCAAAAGCTGGTTAGCCAGCATCGTCCAGGTGGCCAGCTCGGCCGGGTCGAGCTTCGGGTCGGCCTTCCGCTCGCCGAAAGCGATCAGCTTCTTGGCGTCCTCCGGCTTGGCCTTGTAGTGCGACCGCAGGTCGGCCAGGCTTTCCGTCAGCACCTCCACCTCGGCCGGGCGGAACGGCCGTGCCAGCAGCCGCCGGCCCAGGAAGTCGAGCCGCCCGGCGTCCTCGCCCGACGCCTTCATCGCCGTCTCGGCCAGCACCCGGGCCGCCTCCACGAACTGCACGTCGTTGAGCGTCAGCAAGGCTTGCAACGGCGTGTTCGTCCGCTCCCGCCGGACGGTACACGTCTCCCGGTTCGGGGCGTTGAGCACCTCCATCGAGGCCGGCGGGGCGGCCCGCTTCCAGAACGTGTACATGCTCCGCCGGTACAGGTTCTCGCCGGCGTCCGGCTTGTAGTCCCGGGTGTTGCTGCCGATCATCGCCACCGCCTCCCACACCCCGGTCGGCTGGTACGGCCGGACGCTCGGGCCGCCGAGCTTCTTGACCAAGAGGCCGCTGGCCGCCAGGGCGTAGTCCCGGACCATCTCGGCGTCCATCCGGAACCGCGGCCCGCGGCTGAGCAGGGTGTTGTCCCGGTCCTTGGCCAGCTTCTCCGGGGTGGCGACGGCCGCCTGCCGGTACGTCGCCGACGTGACCAAGAGCTTGAAGAACCGCTTCACGTCCCAGTCGGTGCGGAAGTCGAGGGCCAGCCAGTCGAGCAACTCCGGGTGGCTGGGCAGTTCGCCGCTGATCCCGAAGTCTCCGCTCGTCTTGACCAGCCCGTTGCCGTACAGCTCCTGCCAGAACCGGTTGACCGTCACCCGGGTCGTCAGCGGGTGGTCCGGGGCTAACAGCCACTTCGCCAGCCCGAGCCGGTTCCGGGGCTGGTCCTTGCCCATCGGCGGCAGCGACTTCGGGGTGTCGGCCGTCACCTTGTCCCGCCGCTTGTCGTAGTCGCCGCGGAACAGGACGTAGGCGGTCGGCTCGCCGTCCTTCTCGCTCATGACGTGGGCGATCGTCCCGCGGGCCTTGATGGCGGTTTCCTCGTCCTGAAGCTTCTTCACCGCCGCGGTCAGGTCCTGGTACGGCTTGTCCTCGGTCGTCAGCCACCACGTGTACAGCTCGTCGGCCTCGGCCGGGGTCCGCCCGGCGGCCGGCTTGGACAGGAGGTCGAACGTCCGCCGGTTCCCGGCCAGGGCCTTGGCGTCGGCGGCGGAGGCGGCCCGGTCGTAGACCCGCAGGTCCTCCAGGGCCACGCCGTTGACCCGCTGGCCGGCGTGCCGCTGGCCGATCTTGAGCGGCACCGGCGTCTTGATGGTGGACTTCAGGGTGTCGTTCTCGGTGTCGGTCGGCTGGGGAACGCCGTCGTAGTAGACCTTCGCCCCGCCCGCCTTGCCGCTGCCGTCGTGGCTGACGGTGACGTGGACCCACTTGGCCGTCGGCAGCGGCGACTTGGCGACGACCTTGAGGGCGTCCTGCGGGTAGGCGTTGATGACGTGGGTGGCGATCCGGTCGTTCTGGAGCCACACGTCCCAGCCGCGGTAGCCGTTGGCCTCGTCCATCCGGGCCACGACCGCCCCGCCCGTCCCCCGCTTGGTGAGCTGGACCCAGAACGAGACGGCGAACGGCCGGTCCTTGTCCCAGTCGCCCACGTCCGGCACGGCGACGCTGTCGCCCGCCCGGATGGTGAACGCCTTCTCCCCCTTGCGGCGTTCGACCGACCAGTCGTAGCCGGTCTCCCAGGCGGCGAACCGGACCTCCCGGTCGGCCGCGTAGGCCACCGTCTTCCCGGCCCGCTCGGTCAGCGGGGCGTGGAAGACCAGCCCGGCGGTCGGCGGCTTCACGTCGAAGTCGGCCGCCTTGGCGGCCGCCAGCCAGGCCTGGAAGTCCGCCTTCGCGGCCGCCTTGCGGCCGTCCAGCTTCCCCTTCGCCGCGGCGATCTCCTTCCCCAGGGCGGCCCACCGCGACCGGTCGTCCGCCTTCGGCACCGGGACGACCGGCGGGGTGTTCTGGATGTTCCCGTCCATCGCCCGCTGGGTGGTGTTGTTGAAGAACGCCGACAGCGAGTAGAAGTCCTTCTGCGTCACCGGGTCGTACTTGTGGTCGTGGCAGACGGCGCACCCGGCGGTCAGCCCGAGCCAGACCGCGGCCGTGGTCTCGGTCCGGTCCCGGGCGTACAGGACCAGGTACTCCTCGTCGATCGCCCCGCCCTCGTTGGTGGTGATGTTCATCCGGTTGAAGCCGGAGGCCACCCGCTGGTCGAGGGTCGGGTCGGGCAGGAGGTCGCCGGCGAGCTGCTCGACCGTGAACCGGTCGAACGGCACGTCCTGGTTGAAGGCGTTGATGACCCAGTCGCGGTACGCCCAGACCTCGCGGAAGTTGTCGAAGTGGATGCCGTGGGTGTCGGCGTACCGGGCGGCGTCGAGCCAGAACCGGCCGCGGTGTTCGCCCCACTGCGGCGACGCCGTCAGCTTGTCGACGTACTTCTCGTAGTACCCGGGCGACGGGTCGTTGACGAAGGCTTCCACGTCGGCCGGGTCGGGCGGCAGGCCGACGAGGTCGAGGCTCAGCCGCCGGGCCAGGGTCCGGCGGTCGGCCTCGGGGGCGGGCGTCAGGCCCGCGGCCTTGAGCCGGGCGTACACGAAGGCGTCGATCGGCGTCTTGACCCAGGCCCGGGCCTTCGGGTCGCCGGGGAACGTCGGGACCGGGTGCCGCTTGGGCGGCAGGAACGACCAGTGGGCCTGGTACTCGGCCCCCTGCTCCACCCACCGCCTGAGGATGTCCTTCTGGGCCGCCGTCAGCGTCTTCTTGGTCTTCGGCGGGGGCATGACCTCGGACGGCTCGTCGGTCAGGATGCGCTCGATGAGCTTGCTCTCGGCCGGCTTGCCGGGCACCACCACCCCGCTGTCGACGGCGTCGCCCCGGCGGTCGATCCGCAGGTCGGCCTTGCGGGCGGCGCTGTCGGCCCCGTGGCAGGCGAAGCAGTTCTCGGCCAGGATCGGCCGCACGTCCCGGTTGTACTCGACCTTGCCCGCCTCCGCGGGGGCGGACTCCTCGGCGACTGCCGGCCGGGGGACGGAGTAAAGGAGCGCGGCGGCGAGGACGGCGACGGCGGCCGGTCCGGTGCGGGTCAGGGTCATGGAGGACGCCCCGGGTGTCGGGAAACCGGTTACGAGTATTCGAGTTCGGGCGGGCGGTCGGGGATTCGGCCGGGCGGCGGGACCGGGACCGCGGCGGGCCGGTCCGGCGTCGGGCGGGGTGACACACGAGTAACGCTTTCAGGATAGCCGGTCGGCGGCCGACCCTCAACCGGATTCCGGACCGCGGGGAAGACCCACGCACCGCTCTCATTGGTTCTGGTCGACTCCCCCACCCCACGTCCGAACCATTCCACTCGACCAGAAGAAACAACATCAGACAAATTTCCTCGGTTATTCCGCCCACCCCCGCCGTTCGAACCCACCACCCGACTTCGGGTTCGGCGTCCGTCGGCATCCTCCGTTGCGGCGGAACGCGACGTGCATCCCCGCCCGGCGGTCTTGCCGTCCGTTCCGGGAGGTGCCGCCCGTGACGACCGAAGCCCTGTACTGGTACGGGTCGATCTTCCTCTGGCTGTTCCTGACCGGGATCGGCATCCCGCCGGTGCCGGAGGAGGCCGGCATCCTGTACGCGGCCGGGGTCTACGCCCTGCACCCGGAAACGTGGTGGCCGCTGGCCTGGGCCGCCTGCGGGGTGGGGATCGTGTCCGCCGACTGCGTGCTGTACGGGGTCGGGCGGAAGTTCGGTCCGCGACTGTTCGAGTACCGCTGGGTGCAGAAGGTGCTCAGCACCGAGCGGCGGCAGCGGCTCGAAGGGCGGTTCCACAGCCACGGGATGAAACTGCTGGTGATGGCCCGGTTCCTGCCGCCGCTGCGGACCGGCATCTTCCTGATCGCCGGGGCGGCCCGGTACTCGTTCGTCAAGTTCCTGACCGCCGACCTGGTCTACGCGGTGGTCGGGGTCGGGGCGCTGTTCTTCGGCGGGTCGCTGGTCCTCGACCTGGTCCACCGGGTCGGCTACCGGGCGATCTGGTTCGCGGTCGTGCCGCTGGTGGGTTACGGACTGTACCGGTACTACCGTTACCTGAAGAAGCGGGAGGCGGGGGCGGCCCCGCCGGTGTCGGTGCTGCAAGACCCGGCCGGGGGCGTGCCGTCCGGCCAGCCGGCGACCGACCCAGCTGGGGCCGCCGCGGCGATGCGGGAGGCGAAGACGGCGTTGCAGGACTGACCGGGCGGCGAGTCGAAGGAGGGATACATGGTCTGCCCCTTTCTTCACCTCCCCCCTTGCGGGGGAGGTCGGCGGGACCCTTCGCGTCCCGGCGGGTGGGGGGGCGGGCTTCGGGTTCATTCCCGCGCCCACCCCCCGCCCGCCACGGTCCTTTGGACCGTGGCGACCTCCCCCGCAAGGGGGAGGTGAAGGAGCGGCCCGCCCCGCTTCTGTGACGACCGCGTAACGAGCGACCCGGGCAAGGTTGCACCCGGACCGACCGGCGGCTACGATAAAAGCCGGTCGTGACCCTTCCGGAGCCTCCCCATGCGCCGTACCCTTCCGCTCCTCGCGCTGACGGCCGGGCTGACCTCGGCCGCCGACCCGAAGCTCCCCGACCGGTGGCGGCCGGCCGACCCGCCCCCGCCCGGGCCGTACGTCGCCGGCTTCCGGCCGTCGGCCGACGGCCGACGGCTGGTGGTCAGCACCTGGGGGACGGACGGCGGGGTCGTGCGGGCGCTCGACCTGACCGCCGGAACCTCCGTCACGCTGACCGCCGACCGCGACAAGGGGGTTGATGCCGTCCCGTCGCCGGACGGCCGGTGGGCGGTCGGGGTCCGCGGGGCGGAGCCGGACTGGCAGGTCGTGGTCTGGGACGCGGCGGCCGGGAAGGAGGTTTACGCCGAACCGGTCACGAAGCGTGAGGCGGCGCAGTACTGGCGGCTGCGGGCCCTCGGGTTCGACCAGGACGGCGGGGCGTGGGTGGTCCGCCCGGCCGGGGTGATCGACCGGGTCGAGGTGCCGTCGGGCAGGGTGACGCGGTCGATCCAGGTGCCGTTCACGGCCGGGGCGGTGGGACGGCTGATCCTGTCGCCGGACGGGCGGTGGCTGGCTCTGGGCGGCGGGACGGTCTTCGCCGTCCGCCGGACCGACCCGGCGGCCGACTGGCGGGTGGTCGAGCGGCATCCCGAACCGACCGACCAGTACGACGGACCGCAACCGACGACCTGCCCGATCCCGTGCGGGTTCTCGCCCGACGGCCGGAGGCTCGTCACCTACGACCGCAAGGGCGAGGTCGTCGCGGTGTGGGAGGTCGGCGACAAGGTGGCGAAGCTCGCGTCCCGGCCGGCCGGACTAACGCCGTGGACCCACCTGGACGACCTGACCTTCACCCCGGACGGGGAACGGTTCGCGTTCGTGGCGGCGACCCGCCCGCCGTCACAGGACCGGGCGGCGACCGAGCTGCGAGTGTGGGACGCGGCCACCTTGAAGGAAGTCGGCCGGGTGGCCCCGTCGGGCGGGGTGGCGGCGTTCGCGGTCACGCCGGCCGGCCGGCTGCTCTTGGCCCACCCGGACGGGGCGTTGAGTATGCAGGACATGCCGGGCGGGAAGTAGATTGGTGTAGGGCGTGTCGAGCCCGCCAGCGGCCCGCGCGACCCCCCCGACACGGCCCGGATCAGCTACCGTTGGGC
>JAIEQN010000012.1 GCA_019747685.1 Gemmataceae bacterium | reverse complement strand
CGTTCGCGGCCGGGGTGCTGCTCGGCGGCGGGGCGGTGGCGGCGGCCGCCGGGCTGAACTTCCTGGTGCTACTCTTTGGCGGGAAGGAGGACTGGGGGACACTGGCCAAGCTGGTGCTGCTCGCCCACATCCCCGTCGTGCTGATCGAGGGGCTGATGCTCGGGGTGATCGTGCGGTATCTGGAACAGGTGAAGCCGGAGATGTTACGTCCTGGCGAGCGGGGGGCGTAAGCCCCCTGTTCCGCAACAGGGGGCTTACGCCCCCCGCTCGCCAGGAGGGAAGACCTCGTCGAACGGCACCTCCCACTGACCGATGCCGACGCCGACGGTGACGGTCCCCTTCTTCAGGTCGACCCGGGCCACCTTGCCGACCTTCCCGAACCGCGACACGTGGACCTGGTCGCCCGGCTTGAGGGCGGCCCGCATCGCCCGCAGCTCCGCCTCGGCCTCGGCCTCCCGGTCCAGGGCGGCCCGGGCCCGCTCGAACGCGGCCTTCTGCCGGTCCGCTTCGTGCTGGGCGGCCAGGGCCTGCTCCTTGGCCTTCTCGGCCTCCTCCCGGAGT
Organism: Gemmataceae bacterium; assembly: GCA_019747685.1. Lineage (GTDB taxonomy): Bacteria > Planctomycetota > Planctomycetia > Gemmatales > Gemmataceae > Urbifossiella. Next base: position 8,985 of record JAIEQN010000012.1, on the reverse strand, counting down.
TCCTGGAGCCGGGCCAGCTCGCCGGTCTTGCCCCGCCGCTTCCGCAGGTACTTGTGGGCCTTCTTCAGCAGCTCCTTCGGCAGCTTCAGCCGCTTGGCGATCTTCAGGGCGTTGCTCATCCCGTACTGGCCGATCAGCAGCCGGTAGGTCGGCCGCATGGTTTCCACGTCGAACTCGACCGCGCCGTTCTCGGCCCGGTCGTTGTTGAAGGCGTAAGTCTTGAGGTCGCCGAGGTGGGTCGTCACGATCGCCCGGCAGCCGACCTGATCCAACTGGTCGAGGATGGCCCGGCCGAGGGCCGCCCCCTCGGTCGGGTCGGTCCCGGCCCCGAGTTCGTCGAGCAGCACCAGGCTGTCGGCGTCGGCCTGCCCGAAGATGGCGGCGATCCGGGTGACGTGCGAGCTGAACGTGCTGAGCGACTGTTCCAGGCTCTGCTCGTCGCCGATGTCGGCCAGGATGTGGGAGAACAGCGGCACCTGGCTCCCCTCGCCCGCGGGAATGTGCATCCCGCACCGGGCCATCAGGCAGAGCAGCCCGGTCGTCTTGAGCGTCACCGTCTTCCCGCCGGTGTTCGGCCCGGTGATGACCAGCAGGTTAAACCCGTACCCGAGCCGCACGTCGATCGGCACCACGGAACGAGTTTCGGGTTTCGAGTTTGAAGTTTCGAGTTGCGGAGGCGGGTCGGCGTTCCGGAAGAGGGACAGCAGGATCGGGTGGCGGGCCTGCCGGAGCCAGAGCCGGCCGTCGGCGTTCAGATCGGCCGGGTACATGTCGTAGTCGCGGCTATACCGGGCCTTGGCGGTGATCAGGTCGAGGTGGGCGATCACGTCCAGGGCGTAGGCCAGCGGCTTGGCCACCCGCCCGACCTCGCCCGAGAGCCGCCGCAACACCCGCTTCACTTCCCGATCTTCGTCGGCCTTGAGCGTCACCCGCTCGGCGCTCAGGTTGGCGATCGACGTCGGCTCGATGAACACCGTCTCCCCGGTCGGGCTGATCCGGTGGACGACCCCGTGGACCTTGTGCCGGTGGTTGGCGGCGACCGGCAGGACGTAGTGGTCGCCGTGGATGGTGGCGTTCGGGTAGCTGAGGATTTTGCGGAGTTCGGGGTTCTGGAGGAGCCGCCGGACCTCCCACTTGACCTTCTCGTCCAGGTCGGCCAGGAGCTGCCGGACGGCGGCCAGGTCCTTGCTGGCCATGTCCAGGACGTGCCCCCGGCCGTCGATGCACCCGCTGATGCTCTTGCCGACGAGGCCGAGGTCTTCGATGCCGGACAGGAGGTCGATGAGGCCGGCGAGGTGTTCGGCCAGCCGCATCCGGTAGCGGTAGATCGCCCCGGTGCAAGAGAGGGTTTCGCCGACCTGGAGCAGTTGCTCGGCCGTCAGCATGGTCCCGATGGCGGCCCGGCGGGCGAGCAGCCGGATGTCGTGCAGCCCGCCGAACGGCGGGGCCTGGCCCAGCCCCAGGGCGGCCACCATCTCCGTCACCAGCCCGATCTGGCGGCGGCAGGCGTCGAGGTCCGGCAGCGGCTCCAGCCGCCGGGCCAGGTCCCGGCCGAGCGACGACGCGGCGTACCCGGCCAGGTGGTCCCGGACGGTGTCGAACTGGAGGAGGCCGAGGGTGTGGGCGTCCATCGCGGCAGCGGGTTCGGCGTCGAGAACGAGCATGCCCCGGGGACACCCCGGCCGGGTGCCGGGTTCGCCGCGGGGGCAGGAGAATTGTACGCAGCAGGGTTACACAGGCCGGAGGCCGGTGCCACGAGAGACGGGGCTACTTCCCCGGCTGCTTGGCCCAGACCTCGTGGAAGTACCCGCTCCCGGCCGGGGCCTCGAACTTGGTCGGGGCGGGCTTGTCGGCCGGGCCGTAGCACAGCCGCAGCTCGTTCCCGGCCACCTCGTAGACGCCGTGCCGCTTCTGCCCCTTGAGCGGCCCGAACTGGAACTCGAAGGTGAACTGCTTGGGCGAGGTCGTCGGGTCCAGGGTCATCACCATCCGGGCCAGCTTCAGCGGCCGGTCCTTCTCCGGGGCCTTGAAGTACAGGTGGTATTCGCCGCCCTCGATCACCGCCGTCAGCTTGGCCAGCTCGTCGGCCGTCTGCGGGACCGGCTTGCCGTCGTACCGCATGGCCAGCGGCTTCCAGTACCCCTGGACGGCGAGGAGGTCGCCCGTCGGGGCGGCCGCGGCCGCCGGGACCACACCCACCGGCGGCTCCTGGGCCACCGCCGCCCCGACCAGCCCGCACACCACCGCCGCCGCACCGAGCCGGAGCATGACCGCCCCTCCGGGACAAGCCGAGGACACTTTGGCGGCGGGTATGCCGGGCGGCGGGGGCAGCGTCAACCCCGACCGCCGGCGTATAACGACCCGATGGCGACGAGTCCGGACGTGGCGGTCATCGGCGGCGGGGTCATCGGGCTGACGGCGGCCTACGTCCTGGCGAACGAAGGGCATTCGGTCGAACTCCGCGACCGCACCGACCTGGGCACCGAAGCCTCCTGGGCGGGGGCCGGGATCATCCCGCCGGGCAACCCCGACCGGGCCGCCACCCCGGCCGACCGGCTCCGGGCGATCGGGTCGGCCCGGTTCCCGGCGTTCGCCGCCGAACTCCGCAACCTGACCGGCATCGACCCCGGCTACCGCAAGTGCGGGGGGATCGAATTCCTCCCGCCGCACGACGCGGACGTGCTGCCCCTGTGGGACCACGAGGGCATCCGCTTCGCCCGGCTCGGCCGCGACGACCTCCGACACCTCGAACCGATCGGCGAGGTCCCGGGCGACCCGTACCACCTGCCCGACTGCGCCCAAGTCCGCAACCCGTGGCTGCTCCGGGCCCTGATCGCCGCGTGCGAGCACGCCGGCGTCCGGCTCCGGCCGCACACCCCGGCCGGCCGGTGGGAGTTCGCCGGCGGGCGGGTGACGGGCCTCCGCCTGACCACCGACGAGACGGTCCGCGCCGGTCACTACCTGACCGCCGCCGGGGCCTGGACCGGGTTCCTGCTCGAACCGCTCGGGGTCCGCCTTCCCGTCCGCCCCGTCCGCGGCCAAATCGTCCTCCTCAATGCCGACGTGCCGCGGCACATCCTGATGGTCGGCAAGCGGTACGTCGTCCCCCGGGGCGATAGCCGGGTGCTGATCGGCTCGACCGAGGAGCCGGAGGCCGGGTTCGAGAAGCAGACGACCCCGGCGGCCGTGGCCGGGCTGATCCGCTTCGCGGCCCGGACGGTCCCAGTCCTGGCCGCTGCCGCGGTGGAAAAGACCTGGGCCGGGCTGCGGCCGGGTTCGCCCGACGGACTGCCGTACATCGGCCGCGTACCCGGTCACGACAACGTCCTGGTCGCCGCCGGCCACTTCCGGGCCGGCATCCAACTGTCGATCGGGACAGCCCAACTCCTCGCCGACCTCGTCCACGGCCGGCCGCCGGTGGTCCCGCCGGACGCCTTCCGGCTCGACCGCCCGCCCGGGGCCGGCCCGAAGCCGGCGTTCCGGTCCTAACCAGTTCCGAGTTTCGGGTTTAACGTTTCGAGTTTGATCCCGGACCCATGCCCGTTGAACTTGAAACTTCAAACTCGAAACTCGAAACTAACCCGATGCAACCGCTCGACACCCGGGCCGCCGTCGGCGAGTTGGCGGCCGACCTCGGCTGGCTCGAAGACCACTGCCGGCGGCAGCCCGAGCTGGCCGCCCACGCCGGCACCCTCCGGCTGGCCTCGGCCCTGACCCGCAACGTCGTCGGGCCGTACCTCGAAGGGCAACCGCCGGTCCCGCTCCACGTCGCCGTCGTCGGCGGGGCCGGGGCCGGCAAGAGCACGGTGGTGAACTTCCTGACCGGTTCAGTCGTGGCCGAGGCCAACCCCCAGGCCGGGTTCACCCGCCACCCGACCGCCTACCTGCCGCCGGCCGCCGCCTTCCAGTGGCCCAGCTACATCGGCTTCCTCGGGCCGCTCCACAAGATCGCCCAGGACCAGCCGGCCAACCTCGACGAGGACGTGTACCAGGTCAAGCGGCTGACCGCCGCCCTGCCACCCGCCCGCAAGCCCGACGACCCGCCGGGCCAGTTCGGCCCCGGGCCGCTCCCCGACTTCGTCGTCTGGGACTGCCCGGACATGACGACGTGGGCCTCGGCCGGGTACGTCTCCCGGCTGATGGAAGTCGCCGCCCTGGCGGATGTCATCGTCTACGTCGCGTCCGACGAGCGGTACAACGACGAGGTGCCGACCCAGTTCCTGCACCTCCTGGTGAAGGCCGGCAAGGCGGTCGTGGTCGTCCTGACGAAGGTGCGGGAGGCCGACGCCCCGGCCCTGGCCGAGCACTTCAAGCAGGAAATCCTCGGCCGGCTGCCCCCCCTGCCCGACGGCGGCCTGCCCGCGGTCCCGGTGCTGACCTTCCCGCAGATGCCGGCCACGGTCCGGAACGACCCCGCCGGGGCCGGGGCCAAGTACCGGGTGCCGCTACTCAACCAGGTGCTGGTCCAGTGCGAGTCGCCCGCGGCCGCCCGCGGCCGGACGGCCACCAACGCGGCCAAGTACCTGACCGCCGCCGGCGACGGCTTGTTAGAGGTGGCCCGCCGGGACCTGGCCGAGTTCGACGCCTGGAAGGCCGAGGTGGCCGCCGGCAAGGCCGAGTTCGAGGACCGCTACCGCCGCGAGTACCTGTCCGGCGAGCCGTTCCGCCGGTTCGACCGCTACCGCGACCGGCTGCTCGACCTGATCGAGCTCCCCGGGGCCGGGCGGATGCTCGGCAACGTCCTGTGGGTGCTCCGGACCCCGTACCGGTTCACCCGCGACTACTTCGCCAACCTGATCGTCCGCCCGACGGCCCTCAACCTGAGCGAACAGACCGTTCTCTCCGCCGCCCTGATGGGCTGGCTCGACCGGCTCCAGGCCGAGGCCCTGAAGCGGGCCGGGACCCACCCGGTCTGGAAGAACATCGCCCACGGGTTCGACGCCGGGCTGGCCATGCAGGCCCGGGACCGGTTCGCCCAGCAGTTGCGGGCGTTCGAGGTGAAGGAGACGGACGACCTCGACCGGGCCGGCGAGGAGCTGGTCAACCGGGTCGAGGGGCACCCGGCATTCCTGTACATCCTCCGGGGCGGGAAGCTGGCCGCCGACATCCTCGTCGTCATCCTGATCCTGGTGTTCACCTGGCCGCCGGCCTGGTATCACCTGTTGCTCATCCCGCTCGGGGTGTCGGCGACGCACCAGATCGCCGAGCTGCTCGTCCGCGGGGCGGTCGAGGCGTCCCGGGCGAAGGTCCGCAGCCGCCGGGAGGCGCTGGTGTCGTCGGCCCTGGCCGACCCGCTGGCCGCCTGGCTGGCCGAGTGGCCGGCCACCGGCGGGACCTCGTTCGAGCGGCTCCAACAGGTCCTCCGCCGGGTCCCGGAAACGATCCGCGCCCTCGGCGAGCGGGTCGCGGCGAAGGCCGGCGGGGCGGCGTGAGAAGGCAATGGCACGCGGGTGACGCGGATCAAGAGCACCGGAACAAACACGGTTAGGAGTTACGCGGTCGGGTGTCGCGGGTCCGGTTGTCTTCGGCCCGGAGGGCCGGTTCCGTCAGCCCGGGCCGCAGGCCCGGGTCCGCGAGCACCCAACCGCCCGACCCTGAAAGGGTCGTTCCGGTCGGCGCGTGGGGTGGGTCCGGGCGCGGCCCCTTCAGGGCCGGGGTTTTCGCCGTCGTGAACCCGGGCCTCTGGCCCGGGCTGACGGAACCGGCCCTCCGGGCCGGAAACCCCACCCCGACCCAACCGCCTCACTATTCGACCCATGATTTCGTCCTGATCCGCGCTCCGATCCGCGTCCCCCGTATTTCGCCTCGACCAACCCATGACACCTACCTCCTTCCCCGACGCCCCGGCCGGCCCCGTCCTGCGGGAACTGTCGCCCCGGCTGCGGGGCCTGGAACGGCCGCTCCGGGCCTGGCTCGACGCCCGCCGCCGGTTCCCGCTCTCCACCACCCAGCGGGCCGAACTCGGCGGGCTGGCCGACGACCTCGGCCGGCAGGCCGACGCCCTGGACGTGGAACGGCCGCTGTTGGTCGTCATGCTCATGGGCGGCACCGGGGTCGGGAAATCGACCCTGATGAACGCCCTCGCCGGGTCGGCCGTGGCCCAGGCGTCGTTCACCCGCCCGACCACCCGCGACCCGGTCGTCTACTTCCACCACTCGGTCCGCTCGGACCGGCTCGACCCGGCCCTGCGGCTCTGCCGGCTGGCCCAGCACGACCGCCCCGGGCTCGAACAGAAGGTCGTCGTCGACACGCCCGACCTCGACTCGAACGACGTGGCCAACCGGGAGAAGCTCCTGGCCCTCCTGCCGGTGGCGGACGTGGTCCTGTACGTCGGGTCGCAGGAGAAGTACCACGACCGGCTCGGCTGGGACCTGTTCAAGGATCAACGCCGCCGGCGGGCGTTCGCCTTCGTCCTGAACAAGTGGGACCGCTGCCTGACCGGTGAATCCGGCCTCCGCCCCGACGAAGACTTGATTGCCGACCTGAAGGCCGAGGGGTTCACCAACCCGCTCGTCTTCCGCACCTGCGCCCAGGCCTGGCTCGACGCCGCCCGGGCCAACCCCGGGGCCACAGGCCTGCCCCCCAAGCCGCCCGACCTGCCGCCCGGCGAGCAGTTCCCGCAGCTCGTCCAGTGGCTCGAACTCGGGCTGAACCGGCTGGAGATCGAGGCGGTCAAGGCCCGCGGGGTCGGGCAACTCCTGACCCACATCGTCCAGGCGGCCGACGGCGTCCGCCCGCCGGACCTGTCGGCCGAGGCCGACAAGGTGGCGGCCGGGTGGCGGAACCTCCTGGCCGACGAGTCCGCCACCCAGGCCGAGGTCCTGGTCGGGACGCTCGAGCCGTACCGGACCGAGATCGAGCACCACTTCAGCGTCGAGGGCCAGCAGCGGTACGGCGGGCTGATGGCCGCGTACCTCCGGTTCGCCACCATGCTCCGGTACGCCGGCAGCCGGCTCCGCGACCGCCACCCGGTGACGGGCCGGCTGCTCGGGGTCGGGAAGGTGGAGACGCCGGCCGAGTGGAACCTGGGCATGTTCGCCCAGGACTGCGCCCGGGCGGCCGGGGAGCGGGTGCTCGACCAGCGGACGGCGGCCCTCGTCAACCGCCTGCTGGTCGAGGCCGACGGGAAGGGGTTCCCGCTGGCGCTGCTCGACCAGCCGACGGCCGCGGCCGGGCGGCTCGACTGGCGGGACCGGGCCACCCGGGCGGTGATCGACGCCCTGGCCGAGGTCGAGCGGCAGGCGGTCGCCCCGACCGGCTGGCGGCGCTGGGTGCGGGGGACGCTCGGCCTGATGGCCAACACCCTGCCGGAGGTGTCGCTGGTGGCCACGGCCGGGGTGCTGTTGTGGAACTTCTTCATGCACGGGCAGGTGCCCGACCTGTTCCAGGTCCTGCTGATCGGCATCGTCCCGCTGGTGGTGATGATCGTCCTCCACCTGCTCATGCTGCTGCTCTTGCCGATCCGCTGGGGGACGATCCGGAGCGAGTTCCGGGGCCGGCTGGAAGACCGGCTGGCCGGCGAGCTGGGCGGGGCGTTCGGGCCGATCCCCGGGGAGGTGGCGGCCGCCCTGCGGGCCGAGCGGGAGCAGGTGGACCGGCTGGCGGCGGAGGCGAAGGCGGTCGCCGGGTGGCTGGCCGACCGGCAGCAGGCGGCCCGGGTCGGCGAGCTGTACGGGAGCTGAAGCACACAGGCCGGGAGGCCTGTGCCACCCAACCTGTTCTTTGGTGGCACAGGCCTCCCGGCCTGTGCTGCTTTCCCGGTGGCACAGGCCTCCCGGCCTGTGCTGCTTTCCCGGTGGCACAGGCCTCCCGGCCTGTGCATGGGCAAGTCACATGGCCGACGGCAAGTGGGTCTACGGGCTGACCACCGACGCCGCGGTGGCGGACGCCGCCCGGGTGGTGCTGGCGGCCCGGTTCGAGGTCATCCGGCACTACCTCCCGCTGGCCGTCGAGATGTCCGACGACGACCCGGGGTACGTCCACCAACTGCGGGTCGGCACCCGCCGGGCCGGGACCGCCCTGCGGGCGTTCGCCCCCTGCCTGCCGCGGAAGCGGTTGAAGGCCGCCAGGCGGGCACTCCGGGGGCTGCGGCAGGCGGCCGGGGACGCCCGGGATTGGGACGTGTTCCGGGCCGGGCTGGTCAAGGCCCGGAACCGGGGCGTCGGGGACGACGCCCGGCCGGCGTTCGACTTCCTCCTCGGGTACGCCCTCGGGGAGCGGGCGGCGGCCCAGGCCCGGCTGGTCGAAGCCGCGGCCGAGGTCGGGCCGGGCTACCTGGCCGACACCACCCTGCTGCCGGCCCGGGCCCGCCCGCCGAAGGGGGACGGGTCGCCGCGGACGTTCGGCGACCTGGCCGACGCCCACCTCGGCCGGCTGTTCGCCGACCTCTCCGCCGCCGTCGCGGCCGACCCCGAGTCGCCGGACGCCCTGCACCAACTCCGCATCCTGGCCAAGCGGCTGCGGTACGCCGTCGAAATCTTCGCCGGGTGCTACGGGCCGCCGCTGCGGGCCGAGGTCTACCCGGCCGTCGAGCGGCTGCAAGAGGTTCTGGGTCGGGTGCAGGACGCGGCCGTCGGGGCGGCCCGGCTGGAGGGGCTGCGGGACCGGCTGCGGCGGGCGGTGCCGGACGAGTGGGGGCGGCTGGGCCCCGGGGTCGAGGGGCTGATCGGCGACCGCGGGGCGGCGGTCGGGGCCGGCCGGGAGGCGTTCCGGGCGTGGCGGGCCGACTGGGAGCGGGTGGCCGCCGAGTACCCGCTGGGGTCGCTGAGGCTCGAACGCGAGCGGACCCCGCCGGCCGCCTCGTAGGGGCAATTTCAGGACCTCCTGAGCGGGGGCGTGAGCCCCCTGAGGTCCTAACGGCTCAGGGGGCTCACGCCCCCCGCTCAGCGTCCCGAAACAGCCTCTACGGTCTCGGGCCGACCGGCGGCAGCCGGTCGTCGGCCGGCGGGAGGTCGCCGCGGGGGGCCGGCGGGCGGGTGTCGGGGA
>JAIEQN010001093.1 GCA_019747685.1 Gemmataceae bacterium | reverse complement strand
TCCGTCCGCTCGTCCTCATGCCGCCGGGTTACAACACCGAGACGCCGGGGGCTAGATGTCTTCAACACGGCAATTCCATCTCTAGCAAGGACATCGTTGCGAGGAAGACCAAGAACGTCGGCACGTAGATCGGCATGAACAGCAATTCGTACCAGGTGAAGTCGCGGTCGTCGCACTCGGGCCGGTAAAAGGGAATCGGCATCGCCGAGCCTCCGCCCACCACGGCAAATGGTCGTTCACCCGGCATCGGGACGGTCGTTACCGTACCAGCAGCTCCTTCGCCTTCGTCTTGAGCCGGGCGAGGTTGGCCTCGAACCGGTCCTTGTCGCCGTACTCCGGGTCGAGCACACCGTCATAAAGGCCGCGGACCACGCCGTTCTTATCCACCACCGCCAGCCGGGTGCTGTGCTCGAACTCGTCCCCCGGCTTCACGTCCGGCCCGGCCTTCCGCCCGGCCGCCAGCTTGAACCGGTCGTGGCTCACCGCGTGGATGGCCACCTCGTCCCCGGTCAGGAACAGCCACCGGTCGGGGTCGGCCCGGAAGTGCTCGGCGTACTTCCGCAGGTCGTCCGGCCGGTCCCGGGTCGGGTCGACGGTGAACGTCACGAACCGCAGGTCCGGGTACTCGGCCGCCGGGAGTTCGGATTGCAGCCGGGCCACCGTCGCCGTCACCGCCGGACACGGGCCGGTGCAACGGGTGAACACGAACGACGCCACCCACACCTTCCCCTTCAGGTCGTCGGCCGTGACGGTCTTGCCCGACCGCTCGGTCAGGGTGAACGCCCCGACCGGGAAGTCCAGGTCCGATGGGACGGGGTCGCGGATGGTCGGTCGGGCCGCCGACCCGCACCCGACGGCGGTAACTAGAAGCAGAAACAAGAAGCGGGGCATAGGGTTACGTCTTCCTGGCGTCATTCTAATTGAAATTTGTTCGGCCGCGGCCGGATGTGTCAGGCCGCAAACCGATTCGTCAGCCCAGGGGTGTGTCACCGGGGCAGAACCAATGACGGCGGTAGGAGCCGGGCTACCGGATGAGTCCGTCGAGCAGGAGCAGGCCGAGGGCACCGGGCAGGTACAGTAGGGACGCCCGTAACACCGTCCGGGCCTGGCGGTCGGTCCGGACCCGGGCGAACCGGACGGCCTGCCGCAGGAACAGCCCGCCGAGGATGGCACACCCGACGACCGACGGCCAGCCGCCGACGCCGAGGAGCCAGCAGACCAGCCCGAGCGGGGCCAGGGCCGCGCAGGTGGCGACCATCACCGCCGCCGTCTTCCCGCCGGCCGGGTCGACGTGCGGCAGCATCCGCAGCCCGCCCCGGGCGTAGTCGTCCCGGTACATCCAGGCGATCGCCAGGAAGTGCGGGAGCTGCCAGATGAAAATGACCAGGAAGAGGCCGAAGGCGGCCGGCAGCCCGTCCCAGCCGCGGGCGGCGCACCAGCCGATCACCGGCGGCAGTGCCCCCGGCACCGCCCCGACCACCGTATTCCAGACCGTCGTGGTCTTGAGCGGGGTGTAGACGAAGACGTAGCTGACGAACGTGACCGCGGCGGCGACGGCGGCCGGGTACGGGACCGTCACGAGCAGGTAGGCCAGCCCGGCGATGCCCAGCCCGACGCCGAACACGAGGGCTTCCGCCGGCGACAGCCGACCGGCCGGGAGCGGCCGCCTGAGTGTGCGGAACATCCGGCCGTCGATGTCCCGTTCGAGCCACTGGTTCAGGGCGCTGCCGCCGGCGGCCACCAACCCGGCCCCAACGAGGACATGTAGAAGTACGGTTGTGCTCGCGGCGGACCCGGCCCCGAGGAGGTAGCCGACGGCCACCGTGAACAGGGCCATCACCGCGATCTTCGGCTTGGTCAGTTCGAGGTAGTCCGCCAGCCGGGACGGGCCGGCCGCGACCGCCGCCGGGGCCGGCCCCTCGGCCAACGCCGGGGCCGGGGCGAACGCCCGGAGCGGGGCGACCTCGGGCTCGACCGCCACGACTTTCATCATCGGACGCCCCCCGCCAGCGCCAGTTCCCCGACCGCCGGGCGGCCGTCCGCCGTCGGCCCGACCTCGTCCACCCCCGCCGCCCGCACCCGGACCCGCAGGGCCAGGGTCACGGCCGCCGCCAACACCCCGGTGCCGACCAGGGCGTGGGCCGTCCGCAGCGCCGCCTGCTTGACCGTCACCGCCTCGGCCTCCGGCAGGAACGACCCGGCCGGCCGGCCCCGCCGGGCCTCGTCCCCGAACTTCCCCATCCACGCCTCGACCCCGAGCGTGACCTGCACGGCCACGAGGGCGCCGAGGACCCACCCGACCCGCATCACCCGCGGCCGGGCCGCCGACGTGAACCCGACCCGCAGCAACCACGCGGCCGTGGCCACCACGAGGAAGGCCGTCAGCAGGTGGAGCCGCTGGTTCAGCGAGTCCGGGCGGTGGCGGACCAGTGCCCCCCAGACCAGTTGTACGACCAGCAGCACCACCAGGACGAGGGTGAGGTGGCGGACCGGCCGGGCGGCCGACGGGGGCAGGTCGTCGGCCGGCGGCTTCGCCGTCAGCACCGCCAGGGTCACCAGCAGGGCGAAGGTGAGCTGGCCGAAGACGCCGTGGACCGGGGCCAGCTCCGGGCCGAACAGGGCGTCGAGCCGGACCCGGAACCCGCCGAGCAGCCCCTGGACCATCACCGCGACGAGGACACCGACCGCGAACAGCCGGAGCCAGACAGGCCGCCGATCGTCGGCGAAGATACCCGGCAGGCCGGCGCCGACCGTGACGAGGAGTGCCAGCCCCATCATCATCGCCGGCTCGCGCGGGATGACCACCTCGGCGGCGTCTCGCTGGGCCATCAACGCCCGGTGGAACTCGCCGAACCCGACCAACAGGCCGACCAAGCCGAGCAGGCCGAGCCACCGCGCGCCGGCCGGCGGCATCGGCCCGGCGGTCCACCAGACGCCCAGCACGAGCAGACTGACCGCCCCGCCGACCAAGAACCCGGCGATCCGGTGCGTGTGCTCGATCAGGTAGCCGAGGTCGAGCCGGTAGTTGCTGGCCAAGTACCACGGCTCGGTCGGCCAGACCGGGTCGGCCATCCCGGCCCGGAAGCTGGTCACCATCTGGCCGAGGACGATCAGGGTGACGAACGTGATGGCGGCCGTCAGCACCGCCCAAGCGTGCAGCCAGCGGGGGACCGGGCGGCGGATCGCGGCGGGGTCGGTCATGGTGCGGGGCACGGGGACCCGGGGTTTCACCCCGGGCTACGGTGTCGCAGCCCTTCGGGCTGCGGCAGGTCGGGCGGAACTCGAAACTCGAAACCGGAAACTCGAAACTCCGGGGCGTACACCTTCGCCCGGATGTCGTCGGGCAGCTCCCGGGGGTATGGTAACGCCCGGACGAACCGGACGAGGTCCCAGATTTGGGAATCCGTCAGGGTCGGGTGGGCCGGCATCCCGACCGGCTGGATGCCGTGCCGGATGCGGTGGTACAGGTTCTCCGGCCGGTCGCCGCCCTTGTACCCCGGCTCGGTCAACTCCTTCGGCCGGGCCGCCGTCCCCCACACGTCGTACCGGTAGGTCGGCTTCCGTCCGAAGTCCTCGTGGCAGCTCAGGCAGTCGGTCTTGCCCGCGGCGGTGAACAGCTCGTACCCGCGGCGGACGGCGTCCGGGTCGTCGGCCGGCGGGGGCGGCCCCGGCGGGGCGTCCTCGGCCCGCCGCCAGGCCGCGAAGATGTCGGCCAGCCGGTCCCGGGCGAACCCGGTCGGGTCGCCATCGGTCCCGTCCCCGTCGTCGGCCAGCACCGCCGCCACCGTCCGGTACTCGACCTCGCCGCGGAGGCCCAGGTAGACGACGAAGTCGGCCATCAGCTCCCGCCGGTCGTCGGGCAGCAGGGCGAACGAGGGCATCGCCGTCCCCTTCAGCCCGTCCCGGATCGTCCGCCGCAGGTCGTCCCGGCGGGGCTTGCCGCCGTCGCCGGACGAGACGAACTTGAACGCCCCGCGGCGGTAGTCCCGCGGCCGGGGGGTGACGTACAGCCCGGACGGCCCCTGGCCGTCGCCGGCCAGCCCGTGGCAGTGCTGGCACGACCGGCGGTAGAGCCGGCCGCCCTCGGCCAGCCGGTCGGGGGTCAGCCCGAGGTCCGCCGCCCCGTCGGCCGCCACGGTCGGGGCGGCCGGGGTGCCGAACGTCTCGGCCAGGAACCGGGCCAGTGCCTCGCGGGCTTCGGGCGGGGCTGCCGCGGGGTCGAGCGTCTTCCCGCCGCGGGCGTCGAGGCCGGCCAGCACGGCGTCGAGTGGCCCCGGGTCGGTGGGGCCGGCCGGCTGGGCGGTCGGGACCCGCAGGACGAGCCGGTCGGCCCGGGCCGGGAACGCCAGGTCGGGCGGGTACTCCGGGGGCGGGCCGCAGCCGGCCAGGCCGAGCAGGAGGGCCGGGGCTACACGGGCGGTTCGGGACACGGTCATGGCTTCTGCCGGGCGGCCGGCCACTACATGGCGATCCGCCACCGGGTCAGCACGTCGGACAACACCAGGACGTAGAAGATGAACACGAAGAACAGCGAGCTGAGGGCCGACAGGGTGACCACCTGGTCGCCCCGCCGCATGTGCATCCAGTAGTAGGCGACCAGCACCGCCTGGACGGAGGCGATGCCGAGCTGGACCGGCAGGGCCAGCTTCCCCAGCCCGGTCGTCGCCAGCAGGATGTTGGCCACCGCCAGCCCGAGGACGACCAGGAACACCAGGAACATCGCCCCGGGGCTGTCCACGTCGTGCATCGTCGGCGGGTCGTCGACCTTGTGCTCGGTGTGCATGGCGGGCCTATCCGATGCTTCGGTGGCACAGGCCTCCCGGCCTGTGCAGGATCAGCACAGGCCGGGAAGCCTGTGCCACCAAGAACAACCGGCCGTCTAATGCCCCGCCGCGTGCGTCCCGGCCCCGGCCAGGTACAGCAGCGGCATCAGGAACAGCCAGATCATGTCCACCAAGTGCCAGTACAGGCTCACCACCTCGACGGTGGAGTAGTTCTCCCGGGGAATCTTCCCGGCGGCCGCCTGCTGGACCAGCCACAGGATGCACCCCAGCCCCACCAGGATGTGGATGCCGTGGATGCCGGTCATGATGTAGTAGAAGCAGAGGAACAGTTGCACCCGCCCCGGGCTGATGTACCCCGGGTCGGTGTACGACTTCCCGGCGTTGTTCTTGGCCAGGTCCGCCGCCCAATGCTGGGCCGTGCCGTGATGCCCGGCCGCCCCGTGGGACGCCGCCAGCTCCTCCTCGGCCTTGGCCAATTCCGTCCGGAACATCACCCCGGGGACGAACCGCTCGTTGATGTCGGTGTAGTACTCCAACGCCTTGAACCCGAGGAACCCCGCCCCCAGGACGAACGTCGCCAGGAGGTGCCGGATCAGGGCCCGCCGGTCCCCGAGCTGGGCCGACCGGATGGCCAGGGTCATGGTCAGGCTACTGGTAATGAGCAGCCCGGTGTTCACCCCGGCGATCCACAGGATCAGGTGGCTGCTGGCGAACGCGAACTCGGCCGGGTACCAGTTCCGGTACACGGTGTAGGCGACGAACAGCCCGCTGAAGAACAGCACCTCGGTGACCAGGAAGAACCACATCCCCAGCCGCTCGGCCGCGTGCTGCTGCTCCAGGTTGTCGAAGTGGTGCTTGAGCACCTCGCCGTGGTGGTTAGCCGACAACGTGGGTCTCCTTGTGCATCGGACCGGCCGGTCCGGTCGGGCCGTGGTGGGACGCCGGGTCGTCGGCCGACCCCGGGCCGGGCGGCTCGGGCAGCCCGCGGCCGAGCTGGTCCACCCCGATCGCGTACTCGTACGGGCCGCACACCACCACCGGGGTGCGGTCGAAGTTGAACGTCGACGGCGGGCTCGGGGTCTGCCACTCCAGCCCGGTCGCGCTCCACGGGTTGGCCGTCGCCTTGTCCCCGAAGAACAAGGACAGGGTCAGGTAGAACCCGGGCAACAGGTACCCGAACCCGAGGATGCTGGCCCCGGCGGTGGACAGGACGTTGTACACCTGGAACTCGGCCGGGTAGTTCGGGTACCGCCGGGGCATCCCGTGGTAGCCGAGGACGAACTGGGGCACGAAGGTGAAGAAGAACCCGACGAAGATGATGGTGGCGCTCGCCCGGCTCCAGAAGTCCGAGTACATCCGCCCGGTCATCTTCGGCCACCAGTAGTGCAGGGCCGCCAGGTACGCCAGCACCATCCCGCCGACCATCACGAAGTGGAAGTGGGCCACCACGAAGTAGGTGTCGTGCAGGTGGATGTCGGTCCCCAGGGTCGCCAGGAACAGCCCGGTGACGCCCCCGACGGTGAACAGCACCAGGAACGCCAGGGTGAACAGCATCGGGGCCTGGAAGGTGATCGACCCGCGGTACAGGGTGGCCGTCCAGTTGAACACCTTGATGGCACTCGGCACCGCCACCAGCATCGTCAGGAACGAGAACAGGATGGCCGAGTAGTAGCTGATCCCGGCCACGAACATGTGGTGCGCCCAGACCAAGAAGCCCACCACCGCGATGCCGACGCTACTCCAGGCCACCGCCTTGTACCCGAAGATGTTCTTCCGGCTGAAGCAGGTGATGGTCTCGCTGATCACCCCCATCCCGGGGACGATCATGATGTACACCGCCGGGTGGCTGTAGAACCAGAACAGGTGCTGGTACAGGACCGGGTCGCCGCCGATGGCCGGGTCGAAGATGCCGATCCCGGCCAGCCGCTCGACGCACAACAGCGTCAGGGTGATGGCCACGACGGGCGTGCCGAGGAGCTGGATGAAGCTGGTGGCGTACATCGCCCAGATGAACAAGGGCAGCCGCCCCCAGGTCATCCCCGGGCACCGCATCTTGTGGACCGTCACCATGATGTTCAGCCCGGTCATGATCGAGCTGAACCCGGTGATGAACGCCCCGAACGCCCCGGGGAAGACGTTCGACTGGCTGTACCGGCTCGAGTACGGCGGGTACAGGGTCCACCCGGTGTCGATCCCGCCGGCCAGGACCGACCAGACCATGAACCCGGCCCCGATCATGTACACGTACCAACTGGCCAGGTTCAGCTTCGGGAAGGCCAGGTCCTTGGCCCCGATCATCATCGGGACGAAGAAGTTGCCGAACACCGCCGGGATGGACGGGATCAGGAACAGGAACAGCATCACCACCCCGTGGGCGGTGAACATCCGGTTGTACTGGTCCTCCGTCATGATCGCCCCGGTGGGCGACAGGAGGTTGATCCGGACCAGCCCGGCGGCCAGCCCGCCGACCACGAAGAACGCCGTCAGCGACACCAGGTAGAGGATGCCGATCCGCTTGTGGTCGACGGTCAGCAGCCAGCTCAGGATGCCGGACCGGGCGTTCAGGTAGTTGGTCTTCAGCGGGGCCGGCTCGGGCGGGACCGGCCCGACCCGCGGCTCGTCGGCGACGATGATGCTCATGCGCTACTTCCCCCCCCCGGCCGACCCGGATTCCGGCTTGGTCTCCCGCGGGGCCCCGTTCAGGGACGGGGCCTTGTCGTTCGGCGGGATCATCTGACCCGGCTTGAGCCACTTGATGTACGCCACCAGGTCCCGCAGCTCCTCCTCGGTCACCTGGTCCCGGTAGTTCCCGGGCATGATCGGCTCCCACCCCTCGACCACCTTGGCCCGGGGGTTGACGACCGACTCCCGGAGGTACTGGTCGTCGGCCACCACCGAGGTCCCGCCCTTGAGCGGCACGGTCCGGCCGAACAACCCCTCCAGGGTCGGGGCCTGCGGGTGCTCCCGGGTCCCGGCCCCGGCGTTCGGGACGTGGCACTTCTGGCACTGGAGCCGCTGGAAGTGCTGCCACCCCTTGAACGCCGGCGACCCGTCGACCGGGTTCTCGGACCCGTGCGCCCCGCCCTTGCCCTCCAGGAACTGCTCGAACTCGGCCGGCGGGACCACGTGGATCTTGCCGACCATCAGCGAGTGCCAGGTCCCGCAGTACTGGTCGCAGAAGACGTGGAACTCGCCCAGCTTGGTCGGGTGGTACCAGGTGCTGACGTACCGGCCGGGGATCACGTCGATCTTCTGGCGGAACGCCGGCACCCCGAAGTCGTGGATCACGTCCTCCGAGATGAACGTCACCTTGACCGGCTTGCCCAGCGGCAGGACCAGGGCCCCGATGTGCTTCTGGTCCTCCTCGGACATGTTCGCCGGGTTGCCGCCGATGATGACCCGCTGGCCGTTCGGGTACTGGGCCTTCCACATCCACTGCTTGCCGATCACGAAGATTTCCGGGATGTCGTTCGGCACCTGCACCGCCCGGTCGTAGATGTACACCCCCCAGGCGTAGAAGGTCAGGAAGATCATCAGCGGGGTGATCGTCCAGAACAGCTCCAGCCGGTGCGACCCGAGGATGCGGGGGGTCGACCCGGTGGTGTTCTGCCGCCGGTACTGGACGCAGAAGACGGTCAGGAGGGCGCCGACCAGCAGGGTCCCGCCGGCCGTCACCGCCACGATGTACCAGAACAGCGGCTCGAACAGGTCGCCGACTTCCGAGGCGCTAACCGGGATGCCCGGCAACGACGCATTCACGCGACCCCCCCCGCCGGGCTCCCGGCCCCGGCCGTTTGGGCGACGGCCCGCGCCGCCCGCCGCTCCCGGACCCGGAAGTAGACCACCGCCCCGGCCAGGGCCAGGACGGTCAAGACCCCGCCGGCCCGGACGGCCAGCAGGTAGTTGAGCGAGTACCGCTGCTCCAGGTGGTCGAACCGGAAGCAGCTGAGGATCAGCTTGTCGGCCAGCGACCCGACCCGCCCCTCGCCGGCCTCGACCAGGGCCAGCCGGAAGGTGGTGGCCGCCCGGGCGGCCCGGGGGTCGGCCGGGTCGGCCGGGTCCTCGAAGTCGATCCCGTACATGTACCGGGACAGCCGCCCGTCCGGGGTCATGACCATGATCCCGCTCGGGTGGTTGTACTCCTTGAACACCTTGTCGTACTCGTACTTGAACCCGACGGCGGCGGTGAGCTGGTCGATGGCCGTCCGGTCCCCGGTCAGGAACCGCCAGCCCCGGTCGCCCTCCGGCCGGCCGTACCCCGTGACGTACGTGTCCTTGATCCGGGTGGCCTGGCTCCCGTGTTCCTTCGGGTCGAAGCTGACCGCCAGGACGGTGTAGTCGGTGCCGGCCGAGTACGGCGTCTTCCGCATCACGTCGAGCAGCCCGTTGAGCACCTTGGAGCAGAGCATCGGGCAGCGGTAGTAGGCCAGGACCAGGACGGCCGGCTTGCCCGGGACCAGGCAGTCGCGGAGGGTGACGCGGCGGTCGCCCTCGTCCCGGAACGGCAGGTCGAGCGGGACCTGGGCCCCGAGCTTCTGCTCGAAGTCGATGGCGGCCGACCGGGGCCGGTCCGGGGCGGCGTCGGACGGCCCGCCGCCGGCCGGCACCTGGGCGGCGGCCGGGGTGGCGAGGAGCATCAGGGCTAGGAGGGACCGTCGCACGGTGTTTGGTGTCTCGATAAATACAGGGCACGCGGATGACGCGGATCGGAGCGCGGATGAACGCGGATCAAATACAGACCGATGGATATTCTTGTCCTTC
>JAIEQN010000733.1 GCA_019747685.1 Gemmataceae bacterium | reverse complement strand
CCGGGCGGCTGGGCCGGGGTGCGGTCGGTGCCGGTCGGCGGCTGGCCGATCAGAAAGGCGGTGACGAGCAGGGTCGCGTACATCGCGCACTCCGGGGCCGAGTCTCGACGTGCCGGCGGCCCTCGGCCCGTGGCCGGCGGCGGGGGGAAAGGTGGGCAGGCCGGCGAGCAAGCGGCCCGCCCCTCTGGTCGGCAACAACCGTGCCCCGGGTCCGGATTCGCCGGGCGTAAGGGATTTCCGGCCGCCCCCGGGGTGGGGTTGGGAGGCGCGGTTCGCCGGGTGGCAACCGGCTGCCCGGCGTTCAGGTGGTGGCGGCCGCCGGCGGGGTGACCAGGGCGGCGGTGTCGTAGTACGTCCGGAACCTCGACACCTTGTCCCCGGCCACTTCCAGGACGCTCACCCCCCGGTACTCGACCGGCTTGCCGGCCGGGAGCGTCCCGGTGCTCGTCCACTCCAGCACCGCCCACCCGTCGGCCTGCTTGATCGACGAGAACTCCGACCGAATCGTCCCGAAGGCGTCCAGGTAGTCCTGCCAGAACTGCCGGGCCCCGTCGGCCCCCCGCCGGGGCCCGGCGTGGGCCAGGTTCGACAGTTCGGCGTCGTCCCCGAACAGCCCGGCCACCGGGCCCGGGTCCTTCCTCGCCTCCGACTCCTGCAGCGCCGCGGCGAACCGCTCGGCGAACGTCCCCGGCATGACAGTCACCCCCGTAACGACCGGACCCCGACGGTCGGGCGGGCAACCGGCGCGCCGCCGGGGCCGGCATGACGGGTGCATTCACAACCCCCAATGTCCGCCCCGGACGGAGGCCCGCCATGAAGGGGTTGCGGTTGCCCGAATGGGACCGAGTGTTCGTCCCCGACCTGTCGCTGGCGGAGTCGCTCCTCCGCGGCACCCTCGTCTACTTCGGCATCCTCGTCCTCTTCCGGGTCGTCCTGAAGCGGCAGAACGGCGGGGTCGGGCTGCCGGATGTCATGCTCGCGGTGCTCGTCTCGGAGTGCGTGTCCAGCTCGATCAACGCGAACGCCAACTCCGTCCCGAACGGGCTGGCGGCGGTCGCGGCGATGTTGTTCTGGAGCTACGTCCTGGACTGGGCGACGTTCCGCTGGGGGTGGCTCCGCCGCCGGCTCGAGTCGCCCCCGACCCCGATCGTCGTCGACGGCCGGGTGCTCCGGGAGAACCTCCGGGCCGAGCTGCTGTCGGACGACGAGCTGCACGAGCAGCTCCGGCTGAACGGGGTGGCGGACCCGGCCCGGGTGAAGGCCGCGTTCGTCGAGTCGGGCGGGGAGGTGAGCGTGATCCCGGACGACGGGCCGGGGTGGGGGGCCGGGGACGGCCCGCCGGACTTCGACCGGGCGCTGGCCAACTTCCTGGCGGCCGCCCGGGAGTTGCAGGCGGCGGCCGAGGCGGCCCGGGGCCGGCACGTCGTTCGCGTCTGACCACGCCCGCACGACCCCCGCACCCGGAGCCGACCCGATGTCCGTGCAGAACGAACCGAAGGGCCCGTTCCCGCCGCAGAAGCAGCCGGCCCCGGGGCTGGACTCGGCGATGGACCCGCCGCCCCGGTTCCGGGCCCCGCTGTACAAGGGGGCGGACAAGCTGAAGGGGAAGGCCGCCCTGATCACCGGCGGGGACAGCGGCATCGGCCGGGCGGTCGCCGTGCTGTTCGCCCGGGAGGGGGCGGACGTGGCCGTCGTCTACCTCCCGGCCGAGCAGTCGGACGCGGTCGAGGCCAAGAAGGCGGTCGAGGCCGAGGGCCGGCGGTGCGTCCTCTTGCCGGGCGACGTGACCGACCCGAAGTTCTGCAAGCGGGCCGTCGAGGACACGGTCGCCGCGTTCGGCCGCCTGGACATCCTGGTCAACAACGCCGCCTACCAGCTCAACCAGTCGAAGGTCGAGGACATCACCGACGAGCAGTTCGACAGGACGTTCCGGACGAACATCTACGGGTACTTCTACCTGGCGAAGGCGGCCCTGGCGTACCTCCCGGCGGGCGGGTCGATCATCAACACCGGGTCGATCGCCGGGCTGGAGGGGAATAAGGAGCTGGTCGACTACGCCAGCACCAAGGGGGCGATCCACGCCTTCACCAAGTCGCTGGCCCAGCAGCTCGTGCCGCGGAAGGTCCGGGTGAACTGCGTCGCCCCGGGGCCGTTCTGGACGCCGCTCCAGCCGGCCGCCAAGCCGGCCGAGAAGGTGGCCGAGCACGGGGCCGGCACCCCGATGGGCCGGCCGGGGCAGCCGGAGGAAGCCGCCCCGGCCTACGTCTTCTTCGCGTCCGAGGCCGACTCGTCGTACATCACCGGCGAGGTCCTGACCCTGCTCGGCGGCGAGACCAAGGCGGGTTAGCAGCGGGCAGTGGGCAGAGGGCAGTAAGTCGGAAGAGGTAGGACTGGCGGTTCTGCCTGACTGCTGTCTGCCCACTGCCCGCTGTTCACTGCCCGCTGCCTAAGACGGGCTCGGCACCGGCGGCACGGGCACCGGGTCCGGCACGCCGGGCGTCGGCCGGGGCGGGACGACCTCCGGGAAGGTCGGGTCGGGCGGGTTCGGCTGCGGGTGCGGGCGGGTCGGCACGTCCGGCCCGGGCGGCGTCGGCAGCGGCGGGGTCATGTGTTGCTCCGCGGTGTGGTATGATCGGCGGTGCAACCCCGGTGCCGCCCCGGGCGCCCCACGTTGGAGAGCGATCATGGCCGATCCCGTCCCGACCGACCCGAAGCCCGGCAGCCCCGAGGCCCACTGGTCGAACACCGACCCGACCGCCCAGCCGCCGCAGCCGCTGGTGATGGGCCTGCCCCGGCTGGTGCTGGAGGCCCGGACCCGGATCGGGCCGGACGCCACCCCGGAGCAGGTGGCCGAGGAGCTGAAGGCCGGCGGGGTGGACACGGACGTGGAGTCGGTCCGGGCGGTGTGGGACGAGGGCCACGCCTGACCCGGAGGACCCGCCGGGGGTCCGGCCCCCGACCCGGGCGCCCGACCGGCTCACCCCCGGCCGGTCAGTCGTTGGAGGCGTCCGGGTTGCCCCCGGTCCGCTTCCGGTGCCCGCCCCGGCCGCCGCTGCCGGCCTGCTGGTTCGGGTTCTCCTGGTCCTTCTTCTCCTTCTCCTCCCCCTCGTGCCCCTTGTTCCCCTTCGCCTGCTCGATGTCGTCCTTCTTCTCGTGAACGGCCATCGCGGGTGTCCTCCGGTTTGGGTGGGCGCAGCCGACACGCCGCAAACCCCGCGCCTACTCGCCGGTGTCTTCCGCCCCGCCTTCTTCCGCCGGGTCGGCGTCGGCGTCGGTCGGCTGCTCCAGCCCGAACCGGGCGGCGTGTTCCGGGACGTACCGCGGCAGGTCCTTGTACAGCCGGAACAGGGCCAGGTCCTTCGCCTTGGCCTCCAGCATCACGTCGAACTCCAGTCCGGCGGCGACATCGAGGAACAGGGCGAACTCGAACGGGTTGACGAAGTCGGCGTGGCCGGTCCAGATCGGCGGGATCAGGGCCGTCTCGTTCTTCCCGGTCGCCTTGTTCTTCCGCTTCACCTCCCGCAGCTCGGTCCGCGGGGACGAGTAATGGACCTTCGGCCGGACCCCCGCCGGCCAGGTCTTCAAGAACTTCTCCAGGGCCGCGCGGACGGTCAGCCGCTCCGGGTTGTTGCACCAGTGGTGCTGGTGGTCGAACACCAGCGGTACGCCGGTGAGGTCGTGGACGGCCAGCACGTCGGCGGCCGAGTAACGGATGTCGTCGTTCTCCAGCACCAGCCGGCGGCGGACCGGCTCCGGCAGCCCCTCGTACGTCTCGGCCCAGCGGAGCCGGCCCGCCGCCCGGTCGCCGTAGTGCCCGCCGACGTGGATGACCAGGACGGCCTCCGGCCCCTGGCCCATGATGTCGAGCATCTCGGCCTGGGCGATCAGGTCCTTGACGCTCTGGGTGACGACCTTCTTGTCCGGGCTGTTGAGGATGATGTACTGCGACGGGTGGAACGACAGCCGCAGGTCGAGGTCGCGGGCGACCTTGCCGAGGGCTTCGAGTTCGGACCGGGCCTCGGCGATCTGGCCGTGGAACTGCGGCAGGTCCGGGTGGGTCAGGTACGGGGCCAGGTCGGACGACATCCGGTACATCCGGACGTCGTGCCGGGCGAGGTAGAGGAAGATCGCGTGCAGGTACTCGATCGAGACGCGGAGGTGGGGGTTGCTCTGCCACCGCCGGGCGTCGTTGCTCTTGAGGTCCGATCGGCCGAGCACCTTGACCGCGAACCCCAATCGCATCGGCGGGCGGCCGGCGTCAGCCCCCTGATGGGACGGCTGACCGTTTTGGATCGGGACGGCATCAGGGGGCTGACGCCCCCGGCTCGCCTTCTGTGCCTTCACGCCCATGAGCCGGTCGCCTCGTTGACCTCCGCCTCCGGGCCGAACCCGAGGCCGCGGATGAAGACGTTCCACTGGTCGTACTTCAGCGCCCCGCCGGTGGCCCGGTCGTGGCCGTGGCCGTAGTTCGGGCCGGGGTCCGGCGGGGCCTTCGCCCGCAAGAACTCGATCAGGTTGAGGTCGGTCGCCGTCCGGACGGTGAAGTTGACCTGGCCGGGGACGTACCCCGCGTTGGCCACCATGACGACCGGCTTCGCCAAGCGCGTCCGCCAAATCTGCACGACCATCGGGTGAATTTGGCACGGCGAGTGGACCCGGACCAGGGCGATGTCCCCCACCACCTTGGGGGCGACCTTCTTCCCCTCGGCGAACGCCGCCGACACCTCGGCCTTGCACCGCTTCAGGTACTCGACTTCGGGGTAGTCGCCCGCGGTCACGTCCTTCGGCCCGGTCGCTTTCAGGAGGAGGTCGAGGGCCGGCTTGGCGTCGCCGGTGGCCGACCGCCGGGCGGCGTTCAACAACGCCGTGGCGTCTTTCAGGTGGGTGATCTTGTACGCCCTCCGCACGTCGGTCATGAGCTGGAACGGGGCCGAGTCGGACAGGTCGCTGATGGTGGCGACGGCGGCGAGCCAGTCGAGGCCGGCCGCGGCGTCCACCGCCCCGGCACACGCCAGGGCCAGGAGGCCGGACGTGGGCGTCGGCTCGGTCCCGTAGCCGGAGATCACGACCGCCCCGGGCGGCGTGCCGGTCGGCTTGTGGTGATCCACATAGCACGTCGGTACCCCGGGCAACACCGGCTCGGCCCGGACGCCGAGGTCGGCCACGATCAACGCTTGGGGGCCGTGCCGGGCCAGCCGGGGGGCGATGTCCGGTGCCCACGCCGACCCGCCCTTGCCCGTCACCTCGACGGCGACCGCGTGCCCGAGCCGTTCGAGCGCCTTGACCAGGATCGCCCCGGCCCCGATCCCGTCGCAGTCGCTGTGGCACAGGACCGCGACCGGCCGGCCCGGTGACAGCCCGGCCACGAACCCCGGGAACGGGGCGGCCAGCTCCTGCAAGAACGGCTCCGTCACGCCGCGACTCCGGAAGGAGGAGTTCACCACAAAGACACGGAGGAAGGCAGGACAGAGGTTTTCGAACCAAGCGTTTCCTTGCCTTCCTTCGTGTCCTCCGTGTCTTTGTGGTGAACTCTGCCTCAGTCGATGATCCCGCTCGGCTTGTCGGCCGGGAGGGTGTACCGGCCCTCGACCGCGGCCCGGACGGCCGCCTTGCTCTCCGGCGGGGCCAGCGTCGTGTTCGCCTCGGCCTGCTCGACCTCGGCCGCCAGCTCCTCGTCCTTGACTTGGTCCTTCATCCACCGCGAGTAGTCGTGCTTCCGCAGGTGGTGGTCCCAGGTTTCGTCGTCCACCCCGTCGGCCATCTGGAGGAACAGCAAGAGGTTGTGGGCCTTCAGGTTCAGCTTCCCCTCGGGGCCGCGGAAGTAGAAGCTCCGGTCCGGCCCCAAATTCCCCTCGGCGTACTTGCGGGAGTGCCGCTTCCGCTCGGTCTTCGGCGGCTCGGTCGTCACCCGCACGGCCTCGCCCGCTCCGACCCGCCACAACACCGCGTCCCCCGACGGCAGCCGGTCTACCTCATCCACCTTCGGGCGGTTCGCCCCGGCTGCCGTGCAGAACTCCGCGATCGTCTGGTGCGGCGTGCCCCCGACCGCCAACACGGTGTCGATGTTCCCGAGCACGGCCGGGGACACGCTCCCGGGGTGGACGGTGATGGACAGCATCCCGCGGAGCTGGGCCGGGACCGTCTGCCCGGCCGGCTCCCACCCGGCCGGCAGCAGGTGGTGGGCCTCGTCCACGACCAGCCAGTGCGGCCGGCCGGTCCTGGCCCGCAGGTCGAGCAGGGCCGGCAGCAGTTCGGCGAAGAACCCCGGCCGGTGCCCCAGGGCCACCCCGAGCAGGTTGACCACCGCGTTCCGGGCCGGGTCGCGGAGCACGTCGACCACCTCGGCGACCAGCGGGGCCCGGTCCGGGCTGCCCAGGACGACGGCGAACTCCAGCGAGGCGTAGTCGCCCTCCGGGTCGATCACGACCAATTGATAGCCGGCCGCGGCCAGCCGTTCCAGCAGCCCGGTGGTCAGGGTCGATTTCCCGCTCCCGGAGGTCCCGCACACCATCACCCCGGCGGCGTGCGGGTCGATCGCCTCGGCCGCCCCGTCCGCCCGCTTGCCCAGCGGGACGTGGTGCCGGGCCAGCTTCGGGGCGGCGGCCGCCAGGTCGTCGGCCAAGAGGTGTTCGACGAGTTCCGCCACCCCGGCCCCGTGGTCGGCCCGGGTGACCACGTCGGCCGTCTCCTTGACCGCCGGCAGGGCGTTGGCCACCGCCGCCCCGCACTCGCACATGCTCAGGAAGGCGTGGTCGTTCTCGGCGTCGCCGACGCCGACGACGTTGTGGGCCGACAGCCCGAGGTCGGCCAGGGCGGCGGCCAACCCGGTCGCCTTGTTCACCCCCGAGGGCAGGACCATCACCGCCCCCTTGTTGAAGATCACCTGCATCTCCAGCCCGAGGTCCTGGATGACCCCGAGGACGGTGTGCTGGTGCGGCTCCCAGGTGGCGACGATGACCCGGCCGACGGCCAAGAGCCGCGGCCCGTGCGGGGCCAGCCGGTCCGGGTCGCCGGCGATCCCCATCCGCTTCCGCAGTTCGGCGACGAACCGCTCCGGCGGGGGCGGCCCGATGGTCCGCACCTCCTTCGTGTCCGGGTGATAGACGACGGCCCCGTTCTCGGCCACGATCCGGTCGAACAATTCCGCCTTCTCGCCGATGATGCCGAGGAGTTCGTCCAGCTCCCGGCCGGAGACGATCAGCAGCTTGCGGCCGGACGCCTTGAGCCGCGTCAGGGCGGCCCAGGTCGGGTCGTCCACCAGGCCGTCGTGGGCCAGGGTGCCGTCGTAGTCGGCGGCCAGGGCGTAGTAGCGCATGGGGCCCGGTTCGGGTCGGGGTCACGGGGGCGAAGGGGGGCCGGGGTGGCGACCGTGCTCCCACCGGCCGAGGACCGACAGGGTGAACCAGCCGAACAGCCCGACGAGCAGGGCCGACGCCTCCCGCCCGACCCCGGCGGCCACCCCGACGGCGGCCGTCAGCCACACCCCGGCGGCCGTCGTCAGCCCGGAGACGTGGGCGTCGGCCTCGGACTTGATGATGCACCCGGCCCCGAGGAACCCGATCCCGGCGACCAGCCCCTGGATCACCCGGGCGACCCCGTTCGGGTCGTACCCGGCCTGCTGGGGGATGGCGACGAACGCGGCCGACCCGACGGCCACCAGGATGTGGGTCCGCAGCCCGGCCGCCTTCCCCCGCTTCTCCCGCTCCCACCCGAGGAGGGCCCCGAGCAGGCCGGCGACCGCCAGCCGGGTGGCCAGGGCCGCCGCCTGCGGGGCGGCCAGGTCGGCGAACTCGTGGGCCACGGCCTCGAACACGCCGGCTCCCGGGTTCTCGGACGGGCGGGGCCGAAACGACGACCGCCCGCGGGGTCCACCCGCGGGCGGTTGCGATTTCCGTGCCGGGTCGGGTGGCCGGGGCAGAGTCTTCGATGCCCCGGTGGTTGTGCAGACCCGGGGCATCGAAGACTCTGCCCCGGCCACCCAAGGGGCGCCACGATCAGTCCGTCCGCTTCTGCTTCAGCAATTCCCGCCAGGCGGCGGCCGTCGGGGCGGCGTCCTTCCCGGTGATCTCCCGCAGGGCGGCCAGGGCCGCCTGGTGGTACGGCGACACCACCCCCGGCTCGGTGATCGCCAGCTTCGCCTCGAAGGCGTCGGACTCGGCCGCCGACAGCTCCCGCTCGCGGACGACGAAGTCGAACCGCTGGGCGTCCGGCCACGGGTGGGCGTCGGGGACGGTCAGGGTCGCCGAGAAGTCGGTCCGGAGGTAGGTCACGTCGACCCGGATCATCAGGTCCGGGGACGACCGGTTGTAACCCTGGGCCGGGGTCGGCAGCGACTGCCCCTGGACCGGGACCTCGGCCGTGATGGCGGCGTCGGGCACCTGCCCGGGCTGGCCGGACGGGTGGCACATCATGCAGTTGCGGTGGTGGTTCAGCTTGACCAGCTCGCGGACGAACGTCCCCCGCCCGGTCGTCTTCGGCAGCCGCGGGTCGGTCGAATCGAGGACCGCGACCAGCTCGGGGACGAGGTCCTTGCGGTCGAGCCGGGCGACGGCGTCGGCGGCCCGCCGGGCGACCGCCGGCCACGGGTACGACAGGCCCTTGACCAGGATGTCGGTGTAGTCCCGCTCCCGGCGGACCTTGAGGGCGTCGACGGCCGCGAGCCGCACGTCGTCGTCGGGCGAGAAGATCGCCATCCGGGCCAGGTGTTTGGTCGCCTCGACGTGCGACACCCCGGCCAGGTACTTCACCAGCCCGGCCCGCACCTCGGCCGGGTCGGCGGCCAGCATCTGGGTCAGGGCGGCGATGCGGGCCAGGGCGATGTGCTCGGCCGTTCCCCGGTCCACCTTCCCGCCGGCCGCGTCCTGCTGGTCGCAGAGGGCCCGGAACCGGTCCCAGAACCCGCCGGTCGGGGCCGCCGGGGGCGCCTGGGCCGGGGCGGGAGCGGGCACGGCGGGGGGCTGGATGCCGGAACCGGTGAGGACGACGAAGTTGCCGAGCCCGATTTGGCCCTGGCCCCCGCGGGCCTGCTGGACCAGGGCGACGGCGGCGGCGAACTGCCGGGCCCGCTCGCCGGCGGTCCGGCAGTCGTCGCCCATGACGAACGGCAGCCCGGCCAGGTCCGACCGATTCTCCAAGAGGGCCGTCATGAAGGCGTCGGTCTTCTTGGCGTTCAGGTGGGCGATCTTGGCGAGCTGGTGGGCCGCCGCCTCGGTCCGCTTGGCGACATCGACGGCCTTGTCCGGTTGTTCGGCGAACGCCACCTCCGGCACCTTCGTCAGGTCGTCGGTCAGGGCCGGCCCGGCCGGGGCCGCCTTCGGCGGAGCCGGGAGGAGGTCTACGGCCTTGGCCGTCGGCGGGATGTGGAGGGGGAACCGCGGGGCCGTCATGGCCCGGCCGCCGAACACGATCACTTGCTCCGCGGCCACCGGCGGCCCGTTCGGCGTCGGGGCGCCGAGGGCCTGGGGCAGCCCCGGTGCGGCCGGCTGCGGGGCCGGCGGGGCGATCGGCGGGGAAACCGGCCCCGGGG